>JAHECI010000029.1:6235-17486 GCA_024641825.1 Desulfobacterales bacterium
CGATAACTTCCCAGTCACCATTGCGCGCGCCGCCTTGGATATGCAATTTTTCCCCCACTTTGAAGGGATAGGGTTTGAAAAAAACAACATCATGTCTGTTCATGGTTAACTCCCCAACCGGATGTCATGTTTGTTCAATGGCTTGAAACTTTCTGATAAACTTTCGGTCAATATAATCTTTGATAAAAAAACCGAGCCTTCCGCCAAACACCAGTCGTTTTTTTCGCAGAATTCCGGTACCATCTCCCATATTAAATATCAGGAGGTAATCCCCCCCCGGATCAAAGGGCTGAAGGCCGGTCTCTTCCAGAGATGCCATAAGATTTTGATAAAGAACCGGATTTTGACGGACTGCGTAAACACCCACTTTGTCCAAGGGTCGGTCTTTAAAATAGATGCAGTCACCGCCCCCGAAAATCTCCGGATATGCCGTGCACTGCAAGTATTTATTGACCAGCAGTCCGCCGTCCGGGCCTGTGGGCAGATCCGACTCCTTGAAAATCGGCGACGGTTTGACCCCGATGGCAAGGAAGATGAAATCCGTGTCATGGCGTTGCCCGGATTCCAGAGTAATCTGACCGGTTTTAATGGCTTTAACATAATCTTTTTCCAGAATTTCAATGCCGCGCTTTTTGAGGGAAAGGGCAGCCTTGCTTCGCATCGTGTCCGGAACCTGGGACAAGAATTTTTTCCCCGCGAAAATCTGAATTTTTGGCCTGTTGGGGCCGTGATCCCGGGTCAGCCGCCAGACGTTTCCCGCGATTTCAGCCGCTGAAGGCCCGCCGCCGATGATGCTGACCGTTATTTGCTTGCGTGGGACTTGTTCCAGAATACGCCGCTGGGCATCCATGAGTTTTTCGATGGGTTTGACTGAAACAACATCCTTTTCCCCATCTTTGACCATCGATCGCGGAACGTAACTCCCCGTGTTAAAAGAAATCACATCATATGAAACAGCGTCACCGGATTCAAGGATGACCGTTTTTCCCTCCGGATCCACCCGAACGACCTTTCCAAGGATAAACACACCGCCCTGTTTTTCAACCCCATATTGTGTGGCAAACCGAATATCCTCGGGTGCATACGTTTTGCCGAGCATGCCGGGCCCCATACCGGAGTAATAATGGTACGCTGATGGACCGATAACGGTGACCCTGTGGCCTTTTTCAATGAAATGATGCAGGTTCGCAAGGGTAACCATGTGTGCATGGCCGCCGCCCACAAGTACAAGGTGCTTTCCCATGGTCATATCCTCAATGCTCTAAAGTCTCCATCAACTTGCCGAGCTGTTTCAGATGTGCCCGTTCTTCGTCGCCGATCTGGGCAAGGACCTTTCTGCTTTCCGGATCGGGGCTCCTGTGTGCAGCACGAAGATACAGATCGAGGGCTTGGGCTTCAATGGACATGGCCAGCTCGATAATATCTGATAGAGATTCCCAGTCCGGTTGGAAAAGATTGGTATACTCCTCGGTTGTCAGACCGCCTTCCACCGCCGTATGGACCATATTTTCTTCGAACGCTTCACGACTTACAGACTTTCCGGACAGTCGAATGTATTCGTTAAAAATACGGTCCTGGTGCTTGACTTCTATTTCAGACAATTTTTGAAAAATATTTTGAGCATCTTTATTTTTTACCCGGGGGATCATGGATGCGTAAAAATCACGCAAACCGGCTTCGAGGGAATACGCAACGACCAGTGTTTTTTCCAAAGATTCGTCTCCGGTGAAAAGCTCTAATCCGAGGTCTTCTTTGCCGACCGCAGCTTCACCTTTCCAGGTTTTGAATCCGCCGGAAATGTTGTAGACATTATCGAATCCGTTTCCTGCCAGCATCTGGGCGGCGATGCGGCTACGCCCTCCGATTGCACAGTAGACCACCGTCGGTTTTTTAGGATCGAGTTCATGGAGCCTTTCAGTGAGGTCCGGAAGGGGAATGAGTTTGGATCCGGAGATATGACCGCTTTCATACTCATTGGGCTGGCGCACATCTAAAATTGTCATTTCGTCACTATCTCTGTTTCCCATGTAATTTCGGGCCTGATCTGCATCAAGAGATTTTACGGGCGTTAAAAATTGCTTCCAGCGCATGATACCTCCAAATTTTAATGAAAAGCAAAATGGTTGACGGCCAATGAATCGGCATAAAGGTTGCCAAATTTGAAGAATGATTATATTTACTGAATACCTAAATAAAACGTCAACCTTTATCAACAGGGACGGGTGTGAAATGTCGTTAAATTTTGAAAAGATCAGCCTCGATAAACAAAGCGAATACTTGGAAATTTTTGCTAAATGCCCCCAAAAGCCTTCTGATTACACCTTTTTGAATCTGTGGGGATGGGCCGAGGTTCACGGCCTTTACTGGGCATGGTCGGATAATCTTGTCTGGATAAAACAGACGCTTCCGGATGAAGTTTTGTGGGCGCCCATAGGATCTTGGGGGGGAATTGACTGGCCCAGGTGTTTTGACGATCATTTCGACGAGCCGACCGAATTCTCTCGCATTCCCGAAAATCTTCTGCAGCTTTGGGAAGAAAACGTCGGCCACCGAATCATCCCCGAGGAAGCAAGGGATCATTGGGATTATCTCTACGACGTGAACGCGCTCATTGAACTCAAGGGAAAACAGTTTCATAAAAAAAAGAATCTGGTGAATCAGTTTAGAAAAAAATACGATTTTCAATTTGTCCCTCTGGGTGAAGAGATGATCCATACGGCCTTGGCCATGCAGGATGACTGGTGCACCTGGCGTGATTGTGAGTCGTCTGACGCACTTTCCGGTGAGAATCAAGCCATTTCGAGGGTTCTTTACAGCTGGGAAAAGTTGTTCGGAATAACAGGGGGCGCCATTTTAATCGGTCAAGAAATGGCTGCTTACACCATCGCTGAAACGTTGTCGGAAGATACCATTGTTATCCATTTCGAAAAAGGGAACGCTGCATACAAGGGGGTTTATCAGGCCATCAACCAGTTGTTTCTCGAACATGCCGGCGACAATTTAAAAACAGTCAATCGCGAACAGGATCTTGGCGATGCCGGCCTTCGCAAGGCGAAATTATCCTATAACCCAATCGATTTTCTCAAAAAATACCGGGTTGTTCTGAAATGATAAATTTTCATTTGAACCCAACATTTCGAAAAGGAGCTGACATGAGACCCGTATGCGTGATCATTCGAGACGGATGGGGATACAGCGAAGACCTGCGGGGCAATGCCGTTCACGCCGCCCAAACCCCCAATATCGATCTCTACAAGGCCAAATATCCATGGACACTTTTGGACTGTTCCGGCGAACCTGTGGGGCTTCCGGATGGATATCAGGGATCATCGGAGGTGGGCCACCTCAACATGGGCGCAGGGCGAATCGTCATCCAAGAACTCAAGCGTATTGACGATCAATTGAGTACCGGTGAACTCTTTGAGTCGGAGAAATGGAAGCAGCTTGTGAATCACTGGAAAGAACGCCGGAGCCGTCTTCATCTATTCGGTCTGCTTCAGGACGAGGGTGTACATGCCCATCAAGAGCATCTCTTCAAGATCATGCGGCGGGCAAGGCTGGAATATCCCGAGGGGATGATCATCATTCATCCGTTTCTGGACGGGCGTGATACTCCGCCCCGGAGTTGTCTGGAATATCTAGCAAAGCTCAAACTGGTTATGGAAGACCTCGGCGGGTGTGCCATGGGAACGGTAATGGGACGCTACTACAGTATGGACCGTTCCAAGAACTGGAAACTCACCGACATCGCTTATCATTGCATCGTTGCCTGCCAAGGACGAAAAGCCGTGGACGCCGAGACGGCTGTCCGGGAGTCGTATGCAACGGACAAAACTCCGGATGGGGTGGAAATGTTCGACGAATACATTCCCCCCTATGTTATCGGCGACTATGACGGCGTCAAAGACGGCGATTGTATTCTCCATACCAATTATCGCCAGGACCGTGCAATTCAACTGGCCATGGCGTTTGTGGATCCAAAATATCCCGGAAAACTTAAGACCCGGCCAACGGTAACCTTTGTGGGGCTGACACGTTACTGGGATGAGTTCACGGAATACATTCTCGGTGCCATGGACACGGGGGGCGGTATGAACAACCTCCTCGGAGAGGTTATCTCCCATGCAGGCTTACGTCAGCTGCGAATCGCTGAAACTCAGAAATTCAGACACGTAACCAGTTTTTTTAACGGCAAAGCCACGACGCCATACAAAAATGAGGACCAGATCGAGGTCCCAAGCCGTTTTGATCCGGCCACCTTTGCCAGTCACCCGGAGATGGATGCATATCCGGTGACCGAGGAACTCCTCCGGCGTCTTGAAAACAACCCGTATCAGTTCATTGTGGTTAACTATGCAAACGGTGACATGGTCGGCCATACCGGCGACATGGATGCGGCGACCCAAGCCATCGAAGTCGTGGACGAATGCGTGGGCAAAATTGTGGCCCGCCTACTTGAACTCGACGCGAATATCCTCATCACGGCGGATCACGGAAATTCGGAACAGATGATCGATTATCAGACGAATATGACCAAGACCAGTCACACCCTCAATCCTGTTGAGATAATTTACGTTGCCGGCGACTCACCGGGCAGGCGGCTCATCACGGGTGGTAAACTGAGCGATATTGCGCCGACGGTTCTGTCTCTCCTCGGGTTGGACATTCCGGCGGAAATGACCGCCCAAAATTTGATTGTTCCCTAGTTTCCATCCATAAATGGCCTTTTTTGCCCGGATCTGCGTTCTCCGCAGGTTTCCGGCTGAGACATACAGGGAGTATGCCTCACCTTGCATAAATGAGACACATTGTCTCAAAAATGTTTTTTCCCCATTTTATAAACACCCGAAAATTTTTTCATTATTCCTTCAACCTAAAGATAATATTGATTTAATTTTAAATTAATCAGGCATGGCATGAAATTTGAATTGTATTGTTAGTGCCCACCGGATCTTTTCGTTAAAAGAATCCGGACCGATCATGAAATTATACCCATTTAAACCCGTTCACCACTTAAATATAGGAGACACTTCGTGGAAATTGAAAAAGCGATCCGGACCGCCATGGATTACGAAACCAAAATTCGAGATATCTACCGGGATGCTTTTGAAAAAGTTTCTGATCCGGAAGGAAAGCGATTTTTCAAGATGATGGAAGAAGATGAGCAGCATCACCTTGATTATTTAGAGCATAAACTCCATTTATGGCAAAAAACCGGACAATTATCTGCGGAGAAACTGGAATCTTCCATTCCAGCCAAAGAAACTATCCAAAGAGAAACGGAAAAGGTTCAGGCCCATATGGCCCAAAAAGACCTCAGCAGTGTGAAAATCATCCTCAGCAGGGCACTGAAAGCGGAAGTCGAAACCAGCAGTTTTTACCAGAACATGGTCCAAGAAATGACCGATGAGGGTCAAAAAATGTTCGCCCGTTTTCTGGAGATCGAAGAGAACCACATCGCTGCGGTTCAAGCGGAACTCGATTATATCACGAACACGGGATATTGGTTTGATTTCAAAGAATTCGATATGGAAGAACTATAGGCAAAATTTCAATCGGCAAATTACCGAACATCTCGATATGGAGTCCATCGTGTTTTTAAGTGTGCGGTTAAAGGAATTACTTTGTAAAGCGCCGCGAGATGTTAGTTGAATTTCCTTGACATAACCACATTGTGGTATTATTTATTATGACATATAGTTGTAAATCCTTTCATTAACTGCATTAAAACATGGAGTTAAGCCATGAAAAAAGATAGAAGTCCTGTCTACGCCAAAGGCTATAAAAATGTGTTTTGTCCCCATTATCGAAGCTGTCTCGACCATGCCAGTGACAAACACTGGGACTATTGGAATTGTATGGATTGCAAGTATAAAAGTGATAAAGAAGCCCTTACGGATGTGCTCCTATCCAAGGCAAGCACAAATCCGTATTACTCGATTTCCCCGGCTATTAACGGGAAGTTGAAGAATGTTTCAATTTGAAATCCGGCAACACGTTGAAAAATAAAAGGAGGAGAAACCTATGAAACGGTTTACCATACCAAGAGTTGCACACTGTAGCAGCGGCTGCAGTTTTCAGTCCCGGGCAAGACGTTAAACTGCCCAGACCCCCCATTTTTGACCCTCGCCGGATCTGAAATTTTTCCATTTTCATATAGAAATTTATCCCCAATTAAAATTCCCTTGCAGTTATCCATGGGGACTGGCATAGATAACCTTAAATCATATAAAAACGTTATCCTCCAAAGCGTTTAAGAAGAAATTTGGTTAAAATTTGAGTGGAAAGGAATCAACAGACGAAACATAAACCGAAAACCCATGAAAAGGAGACCCTGAAAGATGAGCAAAAAAATATTAGTGGCCATCGACGATTCTGAAAATGCGTTGCGCGCAGTCGAATTTGTATCCAACTCTTTTTCAACGGATAATAAGATCACCTTGTTCAACGTCATGCAAGACACGGCCACTCTATGCGAAATGAACAGCCCTGAGTTAACGCCCTATTTTACATCTCAACAAAGCGCTTTTTGTCTACTTGAAGATAAAAAAAAGGAGTTGGTTGGGCACGCATTGAAAAAAGCCAAAACGATGCTTTTGGACGCGGGATTCGAAGAAGGCAATATCACCACAAAAGCAGCGTTCAAAAATAAAGGGATCGCCAGAGATATTATACAAGAAGCCCAAGACGGATATAATGTTATCGTCATGGGGAAAAGGGGTGTGTCAGGAATCAAAGATTTCCTTCTGGGGAGTATTTCCCAGAAAGTTTTCAACTTGGCAAAGGATGTTTCGGTCTTATTCGTCAATTAAATATCCCATGGATGTTTTAAATTATAATTTCATTCGGCTCGGTCTAACGCGTGCTAAAGCCCTTCAAACAGCCCGTCGGTTTCCAAGAGAAACACGCCGTCGCTTCGCTGTACCGAAATCAAATTTTTCGCCCTGGGAACCCATTCCTGGCAGGTTGACATTGTATTTTTGTTGGTCTATGGTTTTTTAAAAATTTTGAGGTGAACGTCATCGAAATCATATCCACCGTAACGGAAATTCAAGCGCGCTCTGATCGTATGCGCCGTAAGGGAAAGACCATCGTTTTTGTCCCCACCATGGGATTTCTCCACGAAGGCCACCTGTCCCTGATACGGGAGGGGAAGACCCATGGAGATGATCTGGTGGTGAGTATTTTTGTAAATCCCACCCAATTCGGTCCCGGTGAAGACTTAGAGACATATCCCCGGGATCTCGAAAGAGATCTCGACCTGGTTCGAAAAGAAGGCGCAGATGCAGTATTTGTCCCGGATATCCATGAGATATACGGAGACAGATTTCAGACCTATGTGGAACTGGAGAAACTGCCCAATCACCTTTGTGGGAATTCGAGGCCGGTGTTCTTTAAGGGCGTTGCAACCGTCGTCGCCAAACTGTTCAATATCGTCAAACCCCATGTGGCTATTTTTGGGCAGAAGGACTATCAGCAGTTGGTGATCATACGCCAGATGGTGCGGGATCTTAATTTTGATATCACCGTCATCGGAGGACCCACGGTTCGGGAACCTGACGGGCTCGCCTTGAGTTCCCGAAATACCTACCTGACACCGGAACAGCGGGAGAGTGCGCTGTCTCTTTGCCAAGCCTTGGACAACGCACAGTCGCTTCTTGAGAGCGGAACGAAAGATGCATCAGAAATTATCGACTCGGCAACAGATCTGATACAATCTTATCCAGATACCGAAATCGATTACATCGCCATCTGCGATCCGGAAACCCTGGTTGATGTCGAAACCATCGACAGGCCCGTACGGATGGCCCTTGCAGTCAAAGTGGGAAAAGCCCGCCTCATTGACAATATGCTTCTAAAACCTTAAATTTACCTTGGAATTCAAAGACTCGGCGGTCTGCTTAAACTCGATTCGGTGCCCCCTCTCTTCTTTTTGGGCTTACTTTTGCAGGAATTTTTCCGATTCTGGAAAATTGATGAACTTGTAAGAAGTCTGATTTTGCTCGCTTCGCAAGCAATTTTGGGATTCATGACGCGCCTGGCTAAATTGGAAGAACTCGGGCGAACGCCCTCAAACAGCTTGCAATTTTTAACGCCAGACGCATCATGAATCTTTCTCCAAAATTGCTTGATGTCGCTCACAAAAGACTTTTTACGAAACCGTCAAAATTGAACCGCTAAAAAAAGAAGGTTAGACTCCGAAACGACGATACGATGTTAAAACTCGAAACGGGTAGACAGCAGCGTGCGTGGTTAAAACCTCAAAAACAAAAGGCCAATCCATGAATTTAAAGACCTACGCAGAGATCAATCTGGACCATCTGATTTACAATATCCGTGCCATCCAACAGAAGGTTTCCCCGTCCGAGATAATTCCGGTGGTAAAAGCGGATGCCTATGGGCACGGTGCTGTGGCCGTTACCAAACGTCTTGTGAAAGACGGTTTTAAAATTTTTGCGGTGGCAAAGTTTCAAGAGGCCATGGAATTACGGGAAAGCGGAATATCTCAGCCGATACTAATTTTTGGAAGGCTGTTTCCAAATGAAATTCCAGAGGCCATAAAGGCCGGTTTCAGAATCACCCTGTTTGGTGAAGCGGATCTCCGCTGGATTGAAAAAGCCGGCCAGAAAAAACCGGCGAACGTCCATGTGAACGTTGAGACCGGCATGGGAAGAATCGGTGTTCTTCTGGACCGGGAACCCGCTTTCTTTGATGCCCTGTTGCAGTCAAAACACTGTATTTGGGAAGGACTCTACTCACATTTTTCTACCTCGGATGAAAAGGACAAGACATACGCAGACCTTCAATTGTCCAGATTTGAAACGATACTTTCCCGTTTGAAAGAAAAACATCAACAACCGCCGATGATCCACATGGCCAACAGCGGCGCGGTTCTGGATATGCCGGAAAGCAGGTTCAACGCCGTTCGACCCGGTATATTGATGTACGGTCATTACCCTTCAACAGAGACGTCCCGATGGATAACGCCCAGACAGGTGATGACCTTGAAAACGTTTGTGGCCCATACGCGAAAAATTCCGGCCGATTTTCCGGTGAGCTACGGCAGACGATGGATATCAACAACCCCCACAACCATCGCGGTACTGCCCATCGGTTATGCAGATGGGATTCGCCGCGACTTGACGAACAAGGGTGAAGTTCTCATCAAAGGAAAACGGTACCCAATGGTCGGTCGGGTCACCATGGATCACATTATGATCGATGTGGGCAAGGACCCGGTAACCCCCGGTGACGAAGTGATTTTATGGGGTGATGGGGTTCAGAATTCCATTCAACTCCTCGACGTTGCAGAAAAATTAGGAACCATAACGTATGAATTGACCTGTGGTGTATCCAAACGCGTTCAGCGCATTTATGTTGGAGATCAATAAGGAAAATTATTTTGTATCTTGCCCAAAAGAAAATTAAGGGTCGAACGCATTATACTATCCGTGAATCTTACCGTCAAAACCGTCGGTTTATAAGCCGGGATTTGTTCGATCTGGGAACCGATCCTTCCCGTTTCATCGTTTATCCCGGGGGCAATTCTTTTTATATCCACGAATCCATCGAAGAACGGCTGAATGCACTGGACGTTAATCCAGAAGCCCATGAGGTGGAAGATATATTCTGGCGTTTTTTGGACCCTGAGATCCAAAGGGCACTGGAAACCTTTCGGAACCGTCAGATGAACGCCAAAAGCCGCCGGGTCCCCAAGACGGTGAAAACACCGGCGGTCGATCAGTTTCATATTTTCGACCGGCGTCGAATTCTCTATCTAAAGTGCGGCCGAACGGACCTGGGCAATATTGCCAGGGCCCCCCGTACACTATTTCAAGTGCTCAAAGCCAAATCGAGAGATGAAATCGAACAGATGATCATGGAAATGGAGAGAATTCTGGCAGCCCGGGAATTTAAAACCTATGCGTATGCTGTCTTTAATCTCCAGAATTTCTTCAACGAGTGGTTTGCCCGGACCACGCCGAAAATGCTGGACCCGGAAAAGGTGGATGAACACTTTATAGCGGAAATCTGCCGACTGAACGGCGATCCGGAGTTCTGGTGCGGTATGGAATCCGGCGACGGGTTGCATCAATACCTGGTTCGGTATGTGCTCATGTACTTCGATTACGATTACGCACCGGAATCGTTTATTGAAGAATACATTCGGAATTTTATCAACAGTCGGAGGGATTATCGACCGCCGTTAAAATTCCGGAAGGCCGACATGGATGAAGCCGGAGCCTTGTTCAAAGAGACGCCGGCAGCGTTGAAAAAAATGAGTCGTAAAGACCTGGTTCGACGCTACCGGCAGCGGGTTCAAAAACTTCATCCGGACAAAGGCGGTGACCCCGGCAGGTTCATCAAGCTGACCCGGGCTTACCATGAGTTGCTGAGGGCCAAGCCGTAAGTAATACAGATCTCTCAATTTTCAATCTGTTCGATGATTCCGTCATGGGAGATAATTTTTCCCTCTTGATTAAATACGACATTATTGTCGAGAATAATCAGGCCCGACGTTTCGATCACCTTTTGTTTGTATTCCCATTGCTGTTGTATCTGATATTTATGGAGTTTAAATTGCCAGAAAAGCCAGAGCAGCAGAAAAATCAAAATCCCGGCCACAATCACGCCAAGTAAAATAAAAAGGTAAAACGCCGTCCTTTCGCCGAGATGTCCCAACACCCTCAATATGACATCGAACTTAAACAAGACAACGGAACTGATCCCCAGAATAAACAGACCGGCAAGGACCGGCACCTGCTGAATGATGGAAAACAGAAATCTAAAGCTGTGTCCGAACCGTTTCAGTTTGGTCCCGACAAAGGAACTGTCTTCCAGATCAAAGGCCGTCCGCTGACTGCCATATAAATAATAGTTGAATCCGATAATGATGAGACCCACGATAAACATCAGAACAATCGGGGCCATAAAGGATACGAAAAAATACTGTTTCCAGGGAAAGGGTCCTTTTTCCGGGCCGATGGAACCGATAAAATGGGCGATAAAAATTACAAATTCAATTCCCGCGGTTAAAAGAAAAAGGGTGTCAAAATACTCTTTGATCTCTGTTTTCTCAAGAATAGCGGCGATACCGATCCTGCTTTTAACTCCACAATCTTTCATGAATTCATCCTTGCTGAAGAAATAACATGATAAAATAAGATGCCGTTATTAACAGACCGAAACATTTTTAATATCCAAAAGGAGAAATTTTGTCAAACCTGTATTTAAATCCAAAAACATCGTC
>JAHECI010000282.1 GCA_024641825.1 Desulfobacterales bacterium
CTTATCCGTTTCCGGTAAGATAATTTTCATCCAGAGAACCGTAGACCATCGGCAGCGATTCGATGACCGGTGGGTTGAATCCAAAGACGATTTCGAGAAAAACCATTGTTATGCGAAAGGTCGCGCCCCAAAGCACTTCATGGCCATGTGGATATTTATGGACAAAACAGGGATAGTCTTTCATATCCGGATGGCTGCCGTTTTTATTCAGCCTGCCCATATGTAATCGATACCGTGCATAATGGGACGGGTCTAAAAGATTCCGTAAAGGAATTTGAACGACCCTTTCCACCTCCCAGTTGGGGAAAAATCGCTTTTGACAGGTGATCCAGCAAACCATCGGATAGATTACCTTCCGAAACATCACAAGCCGTTGTGACGGAAGCGGTCCCAAAAACCTTAATCCCAGAGGGCTTAAGCGCATTTCTTCAACACCTTCTCTCAAACAGGTGGCAAAAAGCAATGCCAGACTTTGGGCCTCGTATGAATGGTGCTTGTGCCACCGTTTCCAATGGGGCCACCGTGTCAATGGAGATCCCGGTACGTATAAAAGCTTTGCAAGGATGGAATCCAGCGGAGAAGATATGCTTCCGCCCGGGCAGCAAAGGTCCCCCGGCTGTTTTACCTTGAGGGACCGTTTGGTCAAAATCAAACAGGGTTTTGGGGCAGATCGTTTTTCTTCGTCATAAAGACCCAGCAAAAACAACACGGCAGACGATATTGCCGAATCTTTAATCCCTTCTGAAAAAATGGGATCCTGACGATTTTTTTTATGAAGTGAATGGGTTATTCGTTCAACAAAGGCGGCGGTGTTTCCGAAAGAATTCATCATTTTTATTCATCCATAATTGCGATAAGCTGTTTCAAAACCTCCCATTCGTATATTCGGGTCTATACCATCCGGCCGGCAAAAGATAGATTTATTATTCATTCTTGAATTTTTTGCAAGTATACGTTAAGTCGCAGGTCTATAAACCACAGGAGAAATATCATGAAGGTCATTAAAATCGGCGGCGGCTGTTTAAAGGGGAGAAAGAAAATCGGGCAAATCCTTGAACTTGTTGCAAGCCGGGGCAGCGGTGATATTTTTGTTGTATCTGCCCTCAACGGGGTCACTGATTTTTTGATCGACAGCATGTCTTCCGCCCTTGAGGATGAGGGGAATATCCCTTCCATTATCGACCGACTGAACACCAAGCACATGCTCATTGCCCGCCATCTCATGCCCAAGGGTAATATTCTACAAAACTTCAGGCGGGATCTCAATAAGTCCTTGAGCAAGCTCGAGCGTCTCTATTACGGGCTCAGCTTTACCCGGGAAACTACACCCAGAATTCGGGATATTATTTCCAGTTTTGGTGAACGGTTTTCTGCGGTTCTCCTTTCCAGCGTACTTCGCTCCCAGGGTATTCAAGCCACATACCGTATGCCGGATAAAATCGGCTTGATCACCGACGGCAAGTTCGGTGATGCCACCGTCAATTTGGCGGAAACAACCAAGAATTTTCAGCAGAACATTAAGCCTTTGATGAAACGGAAGATCATTCTTTTTATTCCCGGCTTTTTTGGGGTCAGTGGGGAGGGTGAAATCACGACATTCGGTAGAGGCGGGAGTGACTATTCGGCGGCTGTGGTCGCGGCCGCCATGCAGGCGGAAATCCTGGAGGTCTGGAAAGATGTTGACGGCTATATGAGTGCGGATCCGGATTTTGTTCCGGAAGCACAGCTTATTCCAAGGCTGTCCTACGATGAGGCTGCAGAACTTTCCTATTTTGGGGCTAAAATTCTTCACCCGAGGACGGTGGAGCCCTTAAGGAGAAGTCGTGTAAGTATTGCCGTCAAAAACACCTTAAACCCGGATGGCACCGGGAGCGTTATCACGAGCCGAAGCCGAAAAACAAAAAACATCATAAAAAGTGTGTCCCATGACAGCGATATCGGCATCCTTAAGGTTCACGCTTCAGGGGTGGGTGCGCGACTCGGGATCCTCTCTCTGGTGGCCAAGGAGATCGCCGAAAGCGGTATCAATATAAAATCTGTGGTTACATCCCAAACCTGCATCAGCCTCCTATTTGCCCTCCAGGATCTCGATTCCGGCTTCCGCGCCCTGAAGTCAATGCATCCTAAACCGTATCGACGGCTGGAGAAAATTGAGGATGTGGCGCTGGTGAGTATTGTGGGTGGCGGACTCCTCCAAAGCAAAGGGGTTGCAGCAAAATGTTTTTCGGCGGTGGCCGAATGCGAGGTCAATGTCGAGATGATTTCATTCGGTCCTTCTCCGGTGGCCCTATACTTTCTGGTGCGCAACGAAGATTTGCACTGCGCTGTTACTGCCATCCACAATAAATTTTTTCCCAAGAGACGGCAAACGTTATAGTTTCTTTGTTTTGGAATGTGTGCTTGAAATTCCAAATTCAGATCTTGGAATTTTGATATTGCTTTGTATTTCAAATTAAGACAGAGACCTTATAAATGGGTAAACAATCCATGGCCATATGGGGTCCCATGCGGATACCCTTTCTAATTCTACCGCCCGTATGTGCTGCATTGGGGGCAGCCACTGCATTCTGGTCGGGAATCGAATTAAATCTGCTTTATTTGGCACTGGCTTTTATAGGCGCGCTTTCTTCCCATATCAGCGTAAATGCCTTCAACGAATATTATGACTTTAATAGCGGACTCGATTTCAATACTCGGCCGACGCCGTTCAGCGGCGGAAGCGGTACGCTTCCCAAAAACCCTGAAAAAGCGCATTATGCGCTGATTACCGCATTGGCTACACTGGCGACGACACTTTTTATCGGCATTTATTTTTTGTTTATAAAAGGACTGTGGCTTTTACCCCTGGGGATTATCGGCATTATTGACATTGTCGTCTATACCCGATGGCTGACCCGAAGTCCTTTGATCTGCCTGATTGCTCCCGGGCTGGGATTTGGGCCTCTCATGGTAATGGGAACCCATTTTGTACTTTCAGGATCTTATTCTTGGACCGCTTTTATCGCATCCCTGGTTCCGTTTTTCCTTGTGAGCGATCTGCTTCTTCTAAATCAGTTCCCGGATGTCGATGCCGATAAAGGGGTCGGGAGAAATCATCTGCCTATTGTCATCGGACGAAAAGCGAGCGTGAAGGTTTACGCCTTATTCCTTGCAGGCGCTTATATGTCCATCATCCTAGGGTGGTTGACCCGGGTCTTGCCGCTTGAAAGCCTTGTGGCCCTTGTCACCATTGCCCTGGGCGTTAACATTGTTCGGGGAATTTCCAGATATGCCGATGATATACCGGCGCTGATTCCATTTATGGGCCGGAATGTTATTTTAACCGTATTAACCCCTGTTTTGCTTGCAATGGGCCTCTTTATCGGCCGCTGACAGAAATCTTATCGGGAGGGGAAAAATGTCACAAAAATTGCCGGATGATTTTTTCAATTGGCTTGTTGATTTGCGTCGCTGGTTTCATCAATTTCCGGAACCGGCTTACAAAGAGGAAAAGACGGCGGCCAAAATTTGTCAAGTGTTAGAAGGGCTCAACGTGCCGTTTCAGTCGGGTGTGGGGGGAACCGGTGTGGTGGCAAAGCTCCGATCAAAGCATAAAGGCCCTGTCATCGCTTATCGAGCGGATATGGATGCGCTGCCCCTTGAACAAGGCAATACAGTTCCTTACAAATCCCGGAATAAAGGATTCATGCATGCCTGCGGACATGACGGGCATATGACCATTGCACTGGGCATCATTCGCTGGCTGATTGAAAACAGATGGCGTCAGAACGGCTCCGGTGAAATCATATTTATATTTCAACCTGCAGAAGAAGGCGGGGCAGGGGCCGTGGCCATGCTTGAAAGCGGCATCTTTGATTCGGAACCGGTTGAAGCCGCTTTTGCCGGGCACATGTATCCTGAATTTCCTGTGGGGGATATCGGCGTTGCCACTGAAGTCAGCAATGCGGCCGCAGATACGCTTATTATCCGTTTAAAAGGCAAGGGCGGGCACGGGGCCTATCCGCATCATTGCAAAGATCCCATTGTTGCCGGCGCCCATCTGGTTACACAAATTCAGTCGCTGATCAGCCGAGAACTCCCGCCCCATGAAAGTGCTGTGCTGAGTATCGGCCGTTTTCATGCCGGAACAGCATCCAACATTATTCCCGAGAATGCCCTATTGGAAGGCACCCTTCGAACCCTTAACCCTGAGATCCGTGAACAAATAATAAAACGCCTCCAAAACGTCGTTCAAAGTGTGGCCCGGTCGTTCGATATTTCAGCAACCCTCGAAGTGATGGAGGGATATCCTGTGCTGGTAAATGATCCAAAGCTCGTGAAACACACCATGGCTTGTGCCGGGGATGTGTTGGGGACGGATCATGTCCACACCGGGCTCCCCAAAATGGGTGCCGAGGATTTCGCCTTCTTTTGTCAGAAGTGGGGGGGGGTATTGGTGGGGCTTGGGTGTCACGATCCGGGCAAAGGCTTTAAATACGGTCTACATTCCCCCCATTTCGATATTGACGAAAAGGTTCTGGATGTGGGGACCCGGCTTTTCGGGCAGGTTCTCATGCGGTATCTGGAAAATTGTTA
>JAHECI010000030.1 GCA_024641825.1 Desulfobacterales bacterium
CCTTCAAGCCCATGTGCTTGGTTATCGCCGCCGTCAGGGTCGTCTTCCCGTGATCGATATGCCCTATCGTGCCCACATTGACATGCGGCTTGGTCCTCTCAAACTTTTGCTTCGCCATCTTCGAAATCCTCCCATGAATTTTGGAATTGATTTTTTAATCTGCTTTTTTTTAAAAAAACGACGTTAATACCTTTCAAGGCCTATTGAGATCGGTTATGCCGCCGACAATACTGGAGCCCACGACCGGAATCGAACCGGTGAACCTCTTCCTTACCAAGGAAGCGCTCTACCGACTGAGCTACGTGGGCACGTTTTTTTAATTTTTAGGCTCCTTGAAGACGGTTAACGTTCAATCTGGAGCGGGAGACGAGACTCGAACTCGCGACATCCAGCTTGGAAGGCTAGAGCTCTACCAACTGAGCTACTCCCGCTTATATTACACTGAACGTATCACCTCAAAAATCCATTATCGTCAACAACAAATCCCCTCAAAAAGCGCAGTAAGAGTCATGCAGGAAGCCATGTAGTCTTTTTCGATCCCGGCAAACAAACCGAAATCTCCTACAACCGACTTACATTGAGGATGGTGGTGGGGGGAGGATTTGAACCTCCGAAGGCTTCGCCGACAGATTTACAGTCTGTTCCCTTTGACCACTCGGGAACCCCACCTGAAAGATATTTTTTTTACCTATGGAGCCAGAGACAGGAGTCGAACCCGCGACATCCTCATTACAAGTGAGGCGCTCTACCAACTGAGCTACTCTGGCAGCACATTCGAAAATTTTCGTTTTTTAGGTTAAAATTAATCTGAATTGCTTTTTAAACAAACCCCTTGTTCTTCGAGACGTCAGTTAATTCCATGGATATTGTTTTCTATTAAAACCACTTTTTATACTGAGTTTTCTAAGAATTAGCAATCTTGATTATCAGCAAATATCACCGGATTTAGGCCAATATTCAAAATTATACCGATATTTACTTAAAATACCCCTTTTTTTAATCATTTTCCGCAAAAATCGACCGATGAACGTCGCGATCATCATTTTGTCATTTTTTGTCATAACCGATTAAATTATTGGCAAAAATTCATGCCACACCCCGCCCGACACAATGGGTGGATTCGCATCTGCTTGTTATTACACCTTTTATTTATGGCCCTCAACTCGCCATCCAATGGCATGCAATTTGCTACACCTATATTTCCATAAAAGCAAGAAAAAATTTGACCCGAAAATCGCCGGACACCCGACCCGTTTACGAGACCATGGAAATGGGTCCCTGAATCTTGGAACGCTTCTTATCTATTAGAAATTTAATCATAAAACGCATTTTTCCAAAATTCGGCATGCACATTTCAGGAAATCGTCCGAAGATAAACCTTCAAAGGATTGGGTTCCATACGGAAAACGCCCATGGATAAAACAATGATGGCGTTGTCAGCCAGATAAAGCCTTGACAAGAACGATGATAGTTGTGTACTCGAACATCAACCCATGGATACCCATTTTTGCTTATTTTTCATCCTGAAAACCAGTGAATCAAGGAGTTTGATTTGATAAAATCGCGAGTTCTTTTTCTGCCTGTTTTTCTATGTTTCCTCATAGGCGGATGCGTTCAGCCGGTCCATAAAAAATCCGTTTTACAAGACGGCGATTATGTAGTGGATCACGCAACCATGTCTGATCCTTTAAATTCGCCCGACCCTAACGATCCAAAAAGTTTTGAGGAAAACGATAATGCCGGGTCAGACCCGGCAGGCGCCCCCGGGGTTGCAGAGCCCGGCGAAAATGTCGACCCCAAAGACTCAAAATCCTATCCTGTGGATTCGGTGGTTTCAGAAGATAATACAGAATCTACAGATTCCAATCATAAAATAAAAAATAAAAACCGTATCGCAAAAAATTCTATCCCAGAGGGAAAGATACAACCTGTTTTGGATGAAGCCCTTGTTTTTTGCCAGGCAGCCCAGGATTTTTGGCAAAAGGGAGAACTTGAAAACGCCCTTGAAGCTTTGGACCATGCGTACGCGTTGATCCTGGGGATAGAAACCGATGACACCGACAAACTCTTTCAGCAGAAAGAAGATTTGCGGTTTATGATTGCAAAACGAATTCTTGAAATTTATGCCTCCCGAAATATCGTTATCAACGGCAATTACAATGCCATACCCCTGGTGATGAATAAACATGTCCAGAATGAAATCGACCGATTAACCAAAAACAGTGAAAAAAAATTTTTCATTGAATCCTATAAACGATCGGGGAAGTATCGCCCCTATATTGTATCGGCCCTTAAAGAAGCCGGTCTTCCGGTTGAATTGTCATGGCTCCCTTTGATTGAAAGCGGCTTCAAGGTCAATGCCCTTTCAAAGGCCAGAGCCCTTGGACTGTGGCAGTTCATTCCTTCCACCGGATATAAATTCGGTCTCAATCGGGACAAATTCATCGACGAAAGGATCGATCCGGTTAAATCGACCCAGGCTGCCATCGCCTATTTAAAAGAGCTGCATCAATTATTCGGGGATTGGTCGACGGTTCTGGCTGCCTACAATTGCGGGGAGGGAAAGGTACTTCGGGTCATACGGACCCAGAATATAAACTACCTTGACAATTTCTGGGATCTTTATGAACGTCTTCCTCTGGAAACCGCAAGATATGTGCCCAGATTTATTGCCACCCTTTATATCATTCAAAACAAGGAAAAATACGGTCTCGATTCAATCCCTCTGCAATCACCATTGGAATTTGAAACCGTCACCCTATCCAAACAGGTCCATCTTA
The DNA here is from genome assembly GCA_024641825.1 of Desulfobacterales bacterium. Taxonomy (GTDB): domain Bacteria; phylum Desulfobacterota; class Desulfobacteria; order Desulfobacterales; family UBA11574; genus JAAXQD01. Next base: position 2,781 of record JAHECI010000030.1, read on the forward strand.
AAAATGTTGCCAAAGAGATCGACGTCCCTTTAGAAACACTCGTAGAACTCAATCCCGAACTCCGCTATCAGATCCTTCCCCAGGACCAATACCCCCTCAGGGTCCCCCCGGGCAAAGGAGACCTGCTTCTTGCAGAACTGGAGAAAATACCGGTTTCATATCCGCCCCAACGTGCGTATGTGTATCACCGAATCAGACCCGGCGAAAGCCTTTCCACCATTGCCAGACGATACCATACCAGCGTCAACCGCATCAAACGCGCCAACAACCTGTACCGATCGAATCTCATCGTTGCTGGGAACACGCTGAAAATACCCCGGCGGGGGACCGTTGTATACCCATCGGAAACAGGCGCCCCGACCCGATCTGGAATTCCGTCAAACCATGTTGTTAGAAGTGGTGATTCGCTCTGGATCATTGCAAAGCGATACGGTACGACAACAAAAAAGATCCAGGAGTTAAACAACCTGGCCACCACCCACCTGTATATCGGACAGGTCTTAAAGCTCCCGGGCACCACATCCGAAAAAGCGGACGCCGAGAATTTCAAGATCTATCGGGTCAAACACGGTGACACCCCTTTTCAGATCGCCCAGCTGTACAAAATGCCCTTGGAACGATTTCTTCATATCAACCGCTTAACACCCAGGAGTAACATTTTCCCGGGGCAGAAACTGTTTGTGGAGTAGCCGACCCCCGATGGAGCTATTTCAGGGGGCGGGGAGTTTTTCTTTTAAACTCTCAAATAAAGCGGAATGAATGATCAGCAGCGTAATCGTGCATTGTTTGAATGCATTAGGGATCGTTGAGAAAGTACAGCGTTTTTACGGATTCGCAAGGAAAAAGAATCCATAATATTTTCCAGACAACCTATTGATTTTATTTTTGATATACTGTGCTTTCGTTACGAGCCCTTATGCATGAGTTTGTACGATGCAGTTGCTGATTATTCATGGAGCCGCTAGGTTAATAAAACATCCCGAACCCCCAAGTATATCGTTGGGAGGCAGGGTGCGGATCCGCGTTGATATTCATGTGCTGATTTTGCCGTCATTTCCGAGTTGGGCCTTAAAATGCATAAAATTTCCATCAAGCAGATTCCCGCAGGACCGTTTCAGGTTTTAACCTATCTGGTGGCATGCCCCCGGACGCGCCATTCGGTGATCATCGATCCCGCCGGAGATGAAGACAAACTTTTAAGCTTAATTCAAACCGAAAGGCTCCGGGTCAAATACATTCTGAACACCCATGGTCATCCCGATCATGTATTGGGGAACGCGAAGCTGAAAGATGTTCTCAAAATTCCAGTGTGCATGCATGAAGACGAAAACCGCTTTTTTTCCCGTCCGGAAGTGCGGGAGGAATCTTCCCGTGAACTGGGGCTGCCACCGCCGGATCCTGCGGATATAACGCTCAAAGACGGAGACATCCTCGAAGCGGGAACCCTCAAAATAAGGGTTATCCACACACCGGGGCATACACCGGGGTCGGTCTGCTATTATGTCGACGGCAACCTCTTTTCCGGCGACACCCTGTTTGTCGGTGCCGCGGGAAGGACCGATTTAATCGGTGGATCCTTAGAGGCCCTTATCGAGTCCATAGAGAAAAAACTGATGGTGCTTCCCAAAGAGACCCGGGTCTGGCCGGGCCACGATTATGGAGAAAGCCCCACTTCCACCATCGGCAGAGAGATGGCGGAAAATCCGTATATTACCGATTTTATCCTGAACTAAGGGGTTTCGCCCCAATTGGAATAATGGATTAATGGGATAATGGGATCTGGCGTAATGCAATATTGGGTTAATGGTAAAATTTGTGTTGACGATAAAATTAAAATGGCGAATATCCTTTTAAAAACCAATCTTCCAGTATTCTACTATTCCATTTTTGAGACAAGCGTTCGAGCCTCAAAAGATGTCTTATTTTTTCAATAAGTTGTAGATTTTCCGAGACGTTGAGTTATGACCCCATTTACTGACTTGAAAAAAACAGGCAAAAAATTATTTGGCGACTTTGGCGCCTGGGCCTTTGACGAATGGAAAACGTTGAATGAGACGTTTTTCAACGGAGAGATGATCCCCGGAGAAATTATTTGGGGATCCACACCCAACGACAGGAGCCTGGGCTATTATATTGCAGCTGAAAATCTTATTTGTTTACATAAAAATTTAATGCGGCCGATCTATCCGACGAGCCGTCTCAAATGGAAATTTCGTCATTTTAATAAAAGAAAGGCCGGAGATGTTCTGTTACATGAGATGATTCACCAAAGGATTCATCAGACCGGTGGATGGGTGGGAGAAACCAGTCATAACAACGAACGGTTTGTGGAAGAAGTCAATCGAATTGCAAAACTGTTGGGCATGGACATCAAGGCCGGGGTCATTCAACCCGGGACCGCCCAGGGCAAGACCTCCCGGCCCGTTGAACCCGGATGTCTAACCCTTGGTGAACTGATCCATTTCCCATATGCATCCAGGAACGCCAACTATTATTACGACGCGCTTTAACGATTCTTTGGGAATACGTTTTTGAAAACCATTCTAGGATTTAAACAATCGGTGGACTTGCTCGGGATCTTCCCACAAGGAATCTGTTTCCGCATACAATTTTTTCAAGGCGTTCTCAATGGAAGATCGCTTCTCCTCGAATGCCTCCCCCCGCAGATTTCTGGGGACGTAGATTTCATCGCCGAATCTGAAAATGACCCGGGAAAACGGTTTGGGTATCATAAATCGGTCCCAACTGTTGAAAACCCATTTTTTTTCGGCGGAGGTTATGGTGGGAACAATGGGCATTCCGGAAAACTGTGCGATAAGAAGCAGCCCGGGCTTGACAATTCCCAACGGTCCTCTGGGACCATCGACAATATGGCCGACCTTATACCCTTTATGAACCAGTGTCTTAATTTCCCTTAATGCATCACGCCCCCCCCGTGATGAAGAGCCTCTGACCGGGCGCCAACCCAGACGGTTGACGATTTTTGAAATGAGTTCTCCGTCCCGGCTCTGGCTGATCATGATGGTAATGGGCTTCCGGGTTGCAAAAAGGGTAATTCCCGGGAAGAATCTCTGATGCCATGACACATAAATCGGGACCTGCTTCTTTTTGAAAACGTTTTTTTCGATCTCCGGTCCGATAATTTTGATGGTGTAGGTCGAGGATATGATCTTTACGATCAACAGCCCGATATAAGTAAAGAATTCCACCTCTAATAAACGCTTTATCATGTAGAAAAACCACCTTTTTTTCTAAAAAATTACGTTTTTATCCTGTTTTTGTCAAGTCATTATGGCAGTTGACTTCCAAGGGTGATTATGCTTCACTGTTTTAGCGATACATTCTGTTTTTTCAATCACTTCACTTTGAATCAAGCTGAAAAACGTTGGGTCGGGAAACAACCGGTGGATGTGTTTCTGTTTTTCCGAAAGTCTGGAATTTAGCGACGAGGAGATGGATGGAAGCTATCTATTGTCCATCCAGAACTGAGGATTTTTGTTCAATATCAAGGCATGCGAGAAAAATAACCACAGGCATATAGTTAATATTCCGAGGATTATTTTTTGAGCATAACGCAGAGATTGGACAAAAAGACCATTTATGGCTGGACGCTATTTAAAATTTTTTTGAAGGGTTATATATTCCAATGGCGGAAAAAAATAACATGCTCGACGAGGAAGCTGAAAGACTTTTCCAAGAACTCGGGGGAATCGACAGGACCCAACGGAAGACATCCCATGAAGACCGCCTCGCCGATGGGCTGCTGGCAAAAGAAAAAGAGCTCGATGTCCAGCGAACTCTCCTTCTGGAACTGACGCAACTCCTGGGCGATTACTTAAAAGATGCGCATTTACTGCAGGATCCCCGGATCGCCAAGGATCCTTTTATCAGATTTTTAGAAATTCTTTCCCTTCTTTCAAAAAAATCCCCCCAGGATAAAAATATTTTTATTCGATTCCGGGGACAGACGCCCAATTGTGGTGTGCATGAAAAAATGGATTATGTGATTGGGTTCGGGAAAATCAATCTCGATGTGGACACCGCCCATAAAATGACAAAACGCTTGGGCGCCGGCACCGAATCCCTCACACGGGGACTGATCAAAGCTTTCGAAATCTTTTCGGCCCGGGATGTCAGCAATCTCTATTTAAAATTCCCCAAGGAATCAACCAAGGAATTTGATCTTATCAGAACGTCCCTGTGCATTCTTTCCCAATACAAAACAGCCCTGGAATCGAATTCTCCGATTGTCATCGAAAAAGACGGTCAAAAAATGTCTCTGCCCGTCATCGAAGATGAAAGGGGCCGGCCGGACCCGAACCTGACACTGGTGGCCGGCTTAAACAGGTTGAAGCAAGCAACACTCCGGGACTTGATAACAAAGGTGAATGCATGGATGGAAAAATCGGCGTTGACGCCTTCCGGAAATCCGTTCGTGAATGTTTACAATGCCCTGTTCGGCATCCCTCAACTTCAGGGGAAGCTGATACACCCTCCCCTGGAAATAAACAATGTTCAGCATCTGATGCTGGACAACACGTATGACGGGACCACCGATGAAAAGGCTCCGGTAACAAAGGAAAAACTGCAGGTTACGCGGCTGGCCATGGCCATATCCAGCGATTCTCCCTATCGAGAGGCCCAGGTTTTAGAAAGCGTTTATGGAAATGACTTTACAGAAATAGATTCACTCCGTCTTGAACATCGCCTCGAGTCGGCTTCGGATCTTCTGAATTGCATCGAAGAACAACCTGAAGACCCGGGGATTGAAAACGAGGTGCTGGACAATATCGAGATGCGCCTTGAATTGGTGAGAGATGATATTTTCGACAAGCTGTTTGTGGGCACCCAAGTCGGCCGAGAATCCGAAGAAGAAAAGACGATTACCCGGCGGGTGCATGAAAAATTCTATAAAATGATCACCTTTTTCAAGGGACGTTCCGTGGCCAGAAAAAAAATGAGGGCCATGATATTTCAGGATGTCGACTTTGACGACCAGGATTACGAAACCATCGGAAAAGATTTTGACATCACGCCCCGGGAAGCAAAGGAACTGATCCGGTTGTTAAAAGGATGTTTTGACCTTCAGGGACGTTTTCTCAAGGCCGGATTTGAAAGAAATATTCCCGAATTCGAAAAACACGAAAAAAAATTATTCGAGTTTTTATGGCACTATCTCAAAGAAACACCCCATCGAACAGACCGCGTCTCCTTTTTGAACTCCCTCCAGTTGGTGATTGCCCGAATGAAAGAGCCCCACAAAGCGATTCAGACACTGATCGGAGATTTTATCAGCAATCCAAGAGAAATAGACTTTTCAGACCGGAATGCCGTGATGCTATCAAGTATTCTTGTTCGAAAGTATAACAAAGAGCTGATGCATGACATTGAAGTTACGCCCGAAGAAGTCCTGCTGGTGGAAGAAGGCCTGGATCGCGATGCCGCCGGTACAGCTTCAAAAATAATCGATGACCATGAGGAGGATTTTTTCGAAAAGATTAAAACCATACATGTCTGTCTCAAACAGGCCCTCGATCCCGGAGGTTTGGATGCCCCTCCGATGCCCCTCCGATTTCTACTGGCTTTGGAAAGAGAAATCTACATCTTCCTGTCCCTGGTGGGCGGGAGTGTCGCCCGATCGGTGATCATCAGCGCTTTGAATGAATACGGCGTACCGGAGTCGGAAATTTATCGTTTGGAGAAAAGCCGGGTCAACCTGCTGTCCCTCCTGCAGCTTTTGAAAGTGGTCGTTCGCGCCCGTGGCCGGCTGAGGGAGGTAAAAGATATCGTCATTCTTGATAAAATGATTCAAAGGGAAACGGATTTTATGGGCTTGGGTAAAGGTTCCCAGCATATGGATATGGTCGGGCGGGTCATGGAATGGGCCATGGCGTCCAAGGAAAAAATTGCCTGGGATGACCGGCGGGAGTCTGAAAAAGACCATTAACCATAGAAGAGAGTGGCACCATCAGATACACAATAAAAAAATATCGACAAATCCATGAAGCCCGAATGGTGTTGGGATTACCCGAACAGGCAACCATGGAAGAAATCAGGTCCGCCTATCGGGCCCTCATCCGAAAATGGCATCCGGACAGCTGCACGGAGAATCGGGAAGAATGCAAAGAAATGACAACAAAAATTATTAGTGCATATCGAACGATCAATGATTACTGTAAAAATTATAGGTTCTCATTTTCAAAAGGAGAAGTCAGGAATTATCTGTCCGCAGAAGAGTGGTGGTTTGAACGTTTTGGTCATACTCCCCTCTGGAGCGACGACCAGAAATAAATACACTGAACGCACAATGAAATATGATTCATATAGAAAATCTTGACAAGAGCTATGATGGCCAAGTGCTCTTTGATGGTGTAAATTTTAAGCTGAACCCCAAAGAAAAAATCGGAATCGTCGGACGCAACGGACACGGAAAAACAACCCTTTTTCGCCTCATAACCGGTCAAGAACATCCAGATTCAGGGAAAATCCTCGTCCCGAGTCATTATCGTATCGGTTACGTTCGCCAAGAGCTCGAATTTACCAAGGATACCATCCTTGCAGAAGCCATGACCGGTCTTCTCGACGAACAAAGGGATCACCACTGGGAAGCTGAAAAAATACTTTCAGGACTTGGATTCGGAGAAGATGATCTTAAACGGCACCCCGAAGAATTTTCAGGCGGATTTCAGGTCCGCCTGAACCTTGCCAAGGTTCTCCTCTCAGAACCCGACATGCTGCTGCTGGATGAGCCCACCAATTACCTCGACATCACCTCCATACGCTGGGTCGAGCGATTTTTAATCAAATGGCCCCGCGAATTGATGCTCATCACCCACGACCGGGGCTTGATGGACAAGGTGATTACCCACACCTTTGGAATTCACCGCAGAAAAATCCGTAAACTGGCCGGAAACACCGAAAAATATTATGCACAGATCGCCCAGGACGAAGAAATATTTGAAAAGACCCGGATGAACGATGCGCGTCGGCGCAAGGAGGTCGAGCAGTTTATCAACCGCTTCAGAGCCAAAGCAAGGCTTGCAAATCTGGTACAGTCCCGTATCAAGACCTTGGGCCGAATGGAAAAAAAAGAAAAGCTCGAAACGTTAAAAACCCTTGATTTTTCTTTTAAAAGCTCCCCTTTTCATAAAAAGCATGTCCTGCGCATTCGAAATGCTTCTTTTTCTTACCATCCAAAGAAACCCCTGATTAAAAATCTAAATCTCACCGTCAGCGCCCGGGAACGTATCTGTGTCGTGGGAGAAAACGGTAAAGGCAAAACAACACTTTTAAAACTTCTGTCAGGGGTGCTCAAACCTCAGATCGGAGAAATCGTCTGTAGTCCCACGGTTGAAAAAGGATTTTTTGAACAGACCAACGTCAAAAACCTGGTGGACACCCGAACGGTGGAAGAAGAAATCCTTCTTTCACATCCGGAAGTCGACCGGCAGCTCGCAAGGAATATTTGCGGTGCAATGATGTTCGAAGGCAATGCGGCTTTAAAAAAAATCGCGGTTCTTTCCGGTGGAGAAAAAAGCAGGGTCATGCTGGGCAAACTCCTGGTAACACCCCTGAATTTATTGCTTTTAGATGAGCCTACCAACCATCTTGACATGGAATCGTGCGATGCCATGCTGGCCGCCATCGACAGTTTCCAAGGCACGGTGATTATGGTTACGCACAACGAGATGTTTTTGCATGCCCTGGCCGAGCGCCTCATCGTATTTCAAAATGACGGTTCATATGTATTCGAAGGTAGCTACCAGGAGTTTCTGGACACAGAAGGTTGGAAGCGTGAAGGACCGATCTCAGAACCTGAAGCCGGCGGCGGGGATACTGAAAAAGTCTATTTTAAGTTGACAAAAAAAGAGATGCGGCGTAGACGCTCCAAATTTATCAATGAACGGGCCAAGGTGCTCAAACCCCTGGAACAAAGCATTCTAAAGGTTGAGAACACCATCGTAAAACAGGAAAAGCGGCTCGATGAACTCACCGCTGCAATGCAGGCCGCTTCACAGGACCAGGATGGAGACAAAATTGCAGCACTTTCACAGTCAATCCACAGCTGCCGGTCAGTGATCGACAAACTCTTTGATGAGCTTGAACAATCCACCGGCGCTTTTGATCAAAAAAAAGCCGTATTTGATAAAAAACTCGAGGAGATCGAATCGGCTGAGGGTATAAAATGAACAATTCTGAATGTAAACACAACGACCCATTAAAGGAACGGCCGCAAAAACCGGCCAAAACCCAGCGCATTCTGGTTTTTCAGCAAGATGGAAGCGGTGAAAAAAAAATAGAAGGCATCCGGCGATACGGTGACGGCCTTTTTGAAATTGACATCGTATCCATCGATGCGTCTCTGTCGCCGATTATCGACGATGCCGGCGAATATATCCCACAGGATTTCCGGGCAGATCTGGTTCTGGATTATTTGAAACATCCGGACCTTTCTTTTGACCTATCCATGGTGTGTCAGAGGAAAAATATACCCGTGGTGGCCTCGGGGAAAAAATTTCGGGTCAAAGGAACGCTGACCCCCCCCACCTGATGCGGTCTCTCCCGGCAGGTCTGCCTGGGCCATTATGGAGACATGTTTGGAACCCCGGAGTTTGCCGTAAAGGTTGTCCAGGGAAATATCCGTCAAATCAAAGTGCTCCGGGGGGCGCCCTGCGCTGCAACCTGGGAGGCGGCTCTGCGCGTTAAGGACCTTCCTGCAGAAGAAGCTCTGGTGCGCATCGGTCTCGATGTACAATACTTCTGTGTGGCAAACCCTTCGGCCTGGGACCCCATCTCGGGAAAAAGTCCGGTGCATCTGGCCGGCGAATTCCATAGAGCAGCGCTCAAAAAGGCTTTAAAACAGAAAGTGACGAAAGACCCGGCATAAAGGCACGTGTTCAGGGGGTGCGCTTTCCCGTGTAACGATTTTGGCGGAGTGGCTTCGTTATTTCAATGACTTAGCAGTGGGGGAGACCGAGGCTCCCGCATGTTTTTCGCGGGAGAACGCGGAGGGCGCAGGAATGCCATCGCTGCTAAGTCATTGAAATAACCAGACACGTAGACGTCAAAGTGAAGCGGGGGCGCGCATCCCCTGAACACATACGCATATCGTTCCTAAACCTGTTTAATACGCTTGCTCAACGCCTGTCGCGAAATCCCCAGCATATTGGCCGCCAGGGTCTGGTTGCCGTTGGCCCGTTTCATCGCCTCTGTAACGAGCATCCGGGTGGCCTGCTTTATGGTGGGAAGTTTTTCTCCAAATCTAACGGGCAGAGGATGTTCGGATTCCACGACGGTGATGTCTTTCAAGTTCTCTTGGGCTCGGGTTATATGCAGCTTGAATGAATCCAAAGAGAGAATTTTGGCGGTATGGATACTCACGGCATCATGAATCATGGACTCCAGCTCTCTCACATTCCCGGGAAAAGAATATGTCGCCAGCAGTTCATACAATTCCTTGGGCGGCGTCGGCACTTTTTTCTGGAGTGCCGCTGCGGATTTTTCCAGAAAATGACGCACCAAAAGCGGAATATCGTCCGTGCGCTCGCGCAAAGGGGGCAGATGAATATGATGGGTTCTGAGCCTGAAGTTAAGGTCTTTTCGAAACTTGTCTTTTCTCTGAAGGGACCACAGATCTTCATTGGTGGACGCAACAATACGAACATTGGTCTGCTCGACCTTATCCTGTCCCAGCGGCAGGTATTCTCCTTCTTGGAGGAATCGCAGCAATTTTATTTGAGACCCAGGGTGCAAGTCGCCGATCTCATCCAGGAAAAGGGTTCCGCCCACCGCCCGATCTATTAAACCCTTGCGATCCTGTTCAGCACCCGTAAACGACCCTTTGATATGCCCGAAAAGGGTATCTGAAAATACGTTGTCGTCAAGTCCGGCCACATTGACCGCTACGAAGCGTCCTTTTAGCTTGCTGAGGATATGAATCGATCTTGCAATCAGCTCTTTGCCCACACCGGTTTCCCCGGTGATGAGAATCGGTTGAGACGACGGTGCAATGGATTCGATGTACTTAAAGACCAGGCGTATTTTTTCGTTGTCAGTGATGATCTCTGAAAAAGCCAGAGGGTTTTCAAGGGCGATTTTGGCCATCCAATAGATCCTTCCGTGTCGGGTTGCGCAACAGAACGTTTAAATCCATCTTCGCGGAATGCAATCGTTTGGCGACCCACGATATTTACCAACGAGGTGGATGCGGCTTTTCTTTATAATATTGTACGTTTATATTTAATTAACATATGAGAAAAAGAAGTTCAAACGTTTTGTTTCGGCCTTCGGCTTTTATCGGGTCTCCATGTTCACTTGACACACGTACTGCTTCTTTCTATCTTGTACCCCAAACAGCATAAATTCCCACAAATCCGGGGAGCACTTACGAAACAAAGCGCCCCGCCGCCCCAAGCGAGCGGGGTAAAAAAAACAGCGTAAAGAATCCTGGCCCAGAAGGGATTTTGCTTTGTTGAACGTTCATTGAATTATTAAAATTACAAATATCAAACAATGTCTCGTCATGGAAGGTTTTACTTTTTGAACATTGGAAATTGTGATTTATTTGTAATTTGGTGTTTGGAATTTGTGATTTTTGACACAAAGCTCCAAGGAAGAGCCATTATCTCTGACCTGGCCAAAGGACCAGGTTGTCAATGTAAAATTAAAAATGTTTAAAAAAATCGAGTCCCTTTTACCCGAAGCCCTGACTGCAGATAGACATGCCGTCCGGCGGGAAATTCTGCGCATTAAACGATGGGCGGCCACGTCGCCCTCCGATGAGCGGATAAACAAACGGCTGGGCGGTCTTGAAAAAAAGCTTCGAGCATCTGCAAAAAAAAGATTGTGGCGCAAAGCGAACCGTCCGGAACCCGTCTACAACCCCGCCCTCCCCATCCTGGCCAAAAAAGATCAAATCATCGCGTCGATCTTGAAAAATCAGGTGATCATCATATCAGGAGAGACCGGTTCCGGAAAGACCACCCAGATACCGAAATTCTGCCTTGCCGCAGGCCGCGGAATCGATGGAAAAATCGGTTGCACCCAGCCCAGAAGAATTGCCGCGGTGACCGTTTCGAGACGTATCGCCGAAGAACTCGGAGAGGGGTTGGGCCGATCCGTGGGGTATAAAATCCGCTTCAAAGACAAAACCAGCCCCAATGCATTCGTCAAGATCATGACCGACGGCATTCTCCTGGCCGAAACCCAAAGCGACCCCTATCTGAATGAATACGACACCCTCATCATCGATGAAGCCCATGAACGAAGCCTGAACATCGATTTTATCCTGGGGATATTAAAGACCCTTTTAAAGCGAAGAAAGGATCTTAAACTGATCATCACCTCTGCCACCATCGATACGGAAAAATTTTCAAAGGCGTTTGACAACGCGCCGGTGATCGAAGTGTCCGGTCGCACGTATCCGGTTGAAGTACAGTATTCCCCCATGGAACCAAAATCCGAAGAAAACGACGACCCGACCCATATGGAAATGGCGGTCCATATCACGGATAGACTCTTGAACCAAACCGTCACCGGGGATATTCTCATCTTTATGCCCACCGAACAGGATATTCGCGAAACCTGTGAGCTCATTAACGGAAGAAAACACAAAAATACCGTCATCTTTCCGTTGTTTGCCAGGCTTGCCGCCGCTGAGCAGTCACGGATTTTTTCCAATGTTTCGGCCCGAAAAATTATTGTGGCGACCAATATTGCCGAAACGTCACTCACCATCCCCGGCATTAAGTATGTCATCGATTCGGGACTTGCCCGGATATCCCGATACACACCCAAATCGAGAACCACCGCCCTTCCGGTGACGGCCATATCAAAAAGCAGTGCCGATCAGCGCAAAGGAAGATGCGGCCGGGTAGAAAACGGGGTCTGCATCCGACTCTATTCTGAAGAAGACTTCGAGAATCGACCGCTGTTTACCCCCCCCGAGATTTTAAGATCCAACCTCGCAGAGGTCATCCTGAGAATGACCGCACTTAAGCTCGGTAATATATCGGATTTCCCCTTTATCGACACGCCGGCGTCAAAAAGCATCCAAGACGGCCTGGACCTTCTCACCGAACTCGACGCCCTGGTTCCGGAATCGAACCAAAAGACGAAAAAAAAGCAACGTCCTCTTCGGCTCACGGAAAAAGGCCGTTTTATGGCCAGACTGCCGGTGGACCCCAGATTGTCCAGAATGCTCATGGAAGCCCAGGTCCAAGGATGCCTGAAAGAGATGACGGTCATTGCTTCCGCCCTGAGCATTCAGGACCCCAGGGAGCGGCCTGCCGAGAAAGCCGAGGCGGCGGATCGCGTCCAAAAAGTATTTCATGATCCTTCGTCCGATTTTCTCACACTCCTCAATGTCTGGGAAAAATATCATCAAACCTGGCGAAGAGAAAAAACAACGGGAAGCTTGAAAAGGTTCTGCAAAACCCACTTCCTTTCTTTTAAAAGGATGCGAGAATGGCGCGATATCCATGCCCAACTTTCCGAGGTTCTCAAAGAATACGGTTTGGAAAACAATCAACATCCGGCCGAAAAGACCCAAGTCCAAAACAACACGTCCCACCCACCCCGGAACGCCGAGCCTTCCCCAAAAGACATGGAATTCAGCCCCCGTTACGCGTCCATCCACACATCGATTTTGAGCGGTTTTCTCTCCAACATTGCCATGAAAAAAGAAGAGAATGTCTATCATGGAACCAAAGGAAAAGAGGTGATGATCTTTCCAGGATCCGCGCTGTTTAACCGGTCAAAAACGTGGATCGTAGCGGCCGAAATGGTGGAGACATCGCGACTGTTTGCCAGAACCTGTGCAAATATCGACAACGCCTGGTTGGAAAAGCTCGGGGGGAGTCTGTGCAAATATACCTATCTTCATCCACATTGGGAGAGAAAAAGGGGCGAGGTCGTGGCCAGCGAACAGGTCAGCCTTTTTGGTCTCATTATTATCCCCGGCCGGCCGGTCTCCTACGGCAGAATCAATCCCGATCACGCAACGGAAATTTTTATTCAAAGCGCACTGATCGAAGGTGACGTCCAAAAAAAACTTCCGTTTATGCTTCACAATCAGAATCTCATCGATGACGTCAGGAATATGGAAGACCGGATCAGAAGAAGGGATATTCTGGTGGGGGATGCAGACCTGTTCGAATTTTACAGAAAACAGCTCCAGAGGTGTTATAATTTAAAAACCCTGGCACGGCTGTTAAAGCAAAAGGCCCAGGACCGTTTTCTTCGAATGACACCCGAAGACATCGCCCGCTATCGTCCGGAGGACAAGGAACTGTCCCAGTTCCCGAGCAGCATCGATCTCGGGGACCGGAGCTTTGACTGTACTTACAGATTCGAACCCGGGGAAACCGACGATGGTGTTACCATTTGCATCCCATCGTCTTCGGCCCATACGGTTCCATCGGAATCCATCGACTGGCTGGTCCCCGGACTCTACCGGGAAAAAATAACCGCCCTCGTCAAAGGTCTTCCCAAAACCTTTCGGAAAAGACTGGTCCCTGTATCCGATACGGTGGATGTCATCGTCGCGGAAATGCCAAAAACCAAAAGCGCTTTGATCACAGCGTTGGGGGATTTCATATTCACCCGTTTTGGCGTCGATATTCCCGCATCGGCCTGGCCGGATGATCGTTTGCCGGATCACCTGAAAATGCGGGTATCGATTACCGGTCCAAAAGGTGAAGAAATTTGCTCCGGCAGGAACCCGGCAATTTTAAGCCGGCAGATTCCGAGCACCGACGAAACCGGAGAATCAAAGGAGATGAAATCTGCCAGAAAAAACTGGGAAAGAACCGGCATCACCCGCTGGGATTTTTCGGATCTACCCGAAAGCATCGTAATCCAGGGCAAAAACAAGACCCAATGGGCGGTTTATCCGGGCCTTCACCCCCCCGACGGAAACGAAGAAAGCATCACCTTGCGCCTTTTTCGAACCCTTGAAAATGCCCTGGCTTCTCACAAAAAAGGCGTCGGGGCCCTTTTTGCCGTTCATTTTTCAAAGGACTTGAAATTTTTAAAAAAAGCGCTGGCACTCCCAAAAAATATGCGTAAAAAGGCCGATTATTTCGGCGGGGCGAAATCCTTTGAAGAACGGATGTATCGACAAATGATCCGCCGGCTGTTCCATGAAAACATCCGATCCAAAGCAGCCTTTTACGCCCATTCCGAATCCGTGGCACCGACCCTGCTGTCCAAAGGTCGGGAATTTGCGAATCTAATCGTATTAGTTCTCGAGGCGTATCACGAAACCAGAACCGTTTTCTACAACCTTGAAACCGCCCACACGAACAACCGTGGGGTCCTGGATTTTTTGAAGGGCCAAAGAGCGGAACTGGCCAGGCTGGTGCCGGATACGTTTATGGATCTTTACGATACGGACCGCCTGATTCACCTGCCCAGATACCTGAAGGCTGCGGCAATACGGGCCGAAAGGGCGGTGGTCAATTTCGAAAAGGACCAGACAAAGGCAAAGGAGATCGAGATCTTTTCCCGCAGCCTCGACACCCTGTTACAGGAACTCTCGCCGGCGGTATCAGAAAGAAAAAAAGCGGCCATCGAGGCATATTTCTGGCTGATTGAAGAATATAAGGTCTCTGTTTTTGCCCAAGAGCTTAAAACACCGGTGCGGGTCTCCAAAAAACGCCT
>JAHECI010000283.1 GCA_024641825.1 Desulfobacterales bacterium
GCTTGATATTTACTCTGATTCAATAACAAAGGCAAGCATAACATGAAATTTTACTTGGCGCCCGCTCAAAGATAAGTTCACATTTTGATTCATCGATTCACCCACATAACTGGGTTGCGCGTCGTTCGAACGGTTGGGCCGGGGTGAACGCATTTGATTTCGGTACAGCGAAGCGACGGCGTGTTTCTCTTGGAAACCGACTGGCTGTTTGAAGGGCTTTAGCACGCGTTAGACCGAGCCGAATGAAATTATAATTTAAAACATCCATCGGATATTTTATGGACGAATGGTTCTTTATAACTCTGGCACGGCTCGGGCTTACGGGTGCTCGAGCACAAGTTTCAGTCGGTTGGAAAGAGATATGCGCCGTCGTGGAGTGTTCTCTTTTTATTGAAATTGAAATGCATTTGTCCTGCATATGGTTTCCATTCGAGTTGATCTAATCGATGCAGCATGTTATGAAGCAGGTTGTCTGGACGTTAAGGAACATGTATGAAAAAACTATACCATCGATCCTATTTTTTTGATCAAGGCATTTGTTTTGAATGCCGGCAGTGTGGTGCTTGCTGTACCGGGGATCCGGGGACAATATATGTCGATAGCGATGAAATTGTGCGCATCGCCGAATACCTTTCCGTTGGGGTGTCTGCTTTCATCGACGGGTATCTTTACCCCATAAAGGAAGGGCACAGCATCAAAGAACATTCTGATGGGCGGTGTCTGTTTTATGATAACGGGTGCGCCATCTATCCCGTGCGGCCCGAGCAGTGCAGAACGTTTCCGTTTTGGTTTGAGAATTTGCGTTCTCTCAAAAAATGGAAACAAACATCCGACCAATGCCCGGGGATCGGTTGCGGCCCGCGCTACTCCAAAGTTCAGATTCTGGACATTGTCCGGTCAAACATGGATGCCGTGATAAAAAGTCATTTGACGGACAGCCATAAATATCGATCAACGAAGACCCCATAACGAGGTGTTAAATGGGAGAAATTAAAAGCACCCTCGACCTGGTGATGGAAAAGACCCGGCACCTTACCCTCAGTCAAGAGGAAAAGGATGCGCAAACGAAGGTCGAGGTCCATAAGCGATTAAAAGGTCTGGTGCAGAAATATCAGGACAACCTGTTGCGGAAGGATGGTCTGGAAAAAGAACTGGACATCTTGAAAGAAACATACGACATGAATGTTGTTCGAGTTCTGTTGGATTTACTTTTAAGCAGCCTCGAACCCGGCCGCCCCTTTAAAACATATCTTGAACTGTTAAATGAAAATTGTGACTTAAATGTATCAGGGCTCGAGAAGATATTTCAGGATTTTAAGGGGGCAGTTAAGTCTGCCACTGAACGAAGGGTCCATGAGATAAAAGCATATCTTGAAAAAAAGCGATTTATTTCAGGCGCCGCAGTGGTTCCGAATCTCGAGGCAGACCGTGAATGGCTGTCCATGCTGGTTGACATCAAGGGAAGATACGATGAGATTCTGAGCAGAGAAAAGGGCCGTTTGACAGCCGGGTTATCGTCTGAAATTTAGACCTAAGTTGAGCGATTGTCGAGTTTGCCGAATATGCAAGGCATGAGACATGCAGCCGTAGTCTGCTACTGCAACTGTCTCATAACGCAGCAGATTCGGTAAAATCGGCAAGCCTGAAGGGTTTCAAATAGTGACGTTTTTTATCGTACGAAAACGACCGATAGGTATTAAGTTTTTAAACGTTAGGTGTTATGTAATTTATTGAAATTATAAAAATTATATTGTTCTGTCACTATTTGAAACGCTCAACCTAGGTTAGATGTAGTTGAGCACAGATTGGACGATTTGATCGAAGTTGGTTTTGATATCCGTCCCCCCTGAAACGATTTCGCCGTGACCGGGCAACAGCCATTCGATTTCCAGCTGTGTCAGGCTGTTGATGCTTTCTTTGAGCCGTGAACCATTGCCTCCCGGAAGATCCGTCCGTCCGACACCGCCCTTAAACAACAGGTCCCCCGTAAAAAGCACCTTGGCTTCCGGCAAATAAAGGGAGATGGATCCCGGTGAATGCCCCGGGGTGTAAATTACCTCCATATTCAGACGATTCACCGAAAGGTCACCTTCTGTTAGAAAAAAATCGGGTGCAATCGAATCGACATCTATACCAATGGACGCGCGGACATGTTTGTCCATGGTTCTCAAAAAGTTCCATTCTTTAGGGTGGAGGGTTATTAGGGCATGGGTTTTGCTGAACAATTGAACGGCTTCCATGTGGTCGGGATGGGCATGGGTGCAGATGATCAATCCGATGTCTTCTATGGCTAAATTTAAATTTTTTAGCCCTTTGTGGACATGATCAAACAAGTGCCGGTGCCCAGGGTCGATGAGAATACGGGTGGGGCCGTCGATCAAATAGGTGTTGCAGTTGTTGGCGGACATCGATTTCCAAATAAATGCATGAATGTTATTTGTGATTTGCAAGCGCGCCTCCCTCTTTTCAACCCGAATTTCTCATTTTATCGTATTCCATGCTGAAAGGATGAAATATTCCCAGGCATATTCACCAGATGGGTCCCTTGAAAGGCGAGACAGCGGCCGACGATAAATGCCGAGGGAAGATCTTTTTTAATGTTTTCGAACCGATCCGGGGTGCAGGCAAACAATAGTTCGTAATCCTCTCCGCCGGCAAGGACCATTTCCTCGGGAATCAGCCGGTATTTTTCGCAGAATGATACCAGTGCCGGGTGGAATGGTCTCGACGTTAAATCGATGGATACGGAAATGCCAGATGCTTCTGCGATCTGTTTTGCATCACCTGCCAGGCCGTCGCTGACATCGATAACACAGGTGACTCCGTTTTCAGCCAGTACCTGGGCGGCGTCAAATCGGGCCGAGGGGAATTTGAATTTTGCGGTTAATTCTTCGAAGGTGTCATCTTTTCGGATCAACGCCGCTAAACCGGCACGGGAAAGTCCAAGGGGCCCCGTACTATACAGGTTATCCCCGGGTAGCGCCGCTGAACGTACCGGGAAGATATCTTCACGCCCCTGGCCAATGGCGAAAAGATCTAAACTCAGCTCAAACCCGGCGGAAATATTGCCACCCCCCAATGTGCAGTTGTGTTTTGCCAGGGATTTTTTAATCCCTTTATAGATATTCTCGACGGTTTGATCTGAAATATAAGCCGGAAGTGCGAGATTGACAAAAAAGCTTATGGGTGCAGCATACGAAGCCGCGAGATCGCTGAGGGTAACTTCTACGGCTTTGCTGCCCACTTCTTCGGGCGTCTGCCAGGCGAGTCTGAAATGAACGCCCTCTTTTTGGGTATCGGTGGTGATCACCGGATGGGTTATGGGCATCAGAAGACAGGCATCGTCGCCGGGTGGAATTCGAAGATATGAATCGGCGGGTATTTGTTTAACAAGCTTTTTGATCAGTGCGAATTCATCGTTCCACGGCGAAACAACCGCGGAAGGGGGGGTGCATCCACAGGCCGATGCGACCTCTAAAGCGTTTTGTAAAGGATCCTCGGCACGGGTAACCACACTGATGACTGCGACGCCTGCAGCACCCTCTTGGAAACAGGATCCTGCGTTGGTCGGGTCGATACCGCCGATGGCGACCACAGGAACCGGGGATGCTTTTACGACGGCGTTTAGGCCGGAAAGCCCGATAACCTGTTTTGCATCGACTTTGGTTAGGGTGGAGAAAACCGGGCCGGTTCCGATGTAATCACAAACGGACAGATCTGAAGCGTTCAGTTCATCAAGATCGGATACGGACTTGCCGACAATGGCCTGGGAACCTAAAATTCGTTTCGCCAGAGCAGGGTCTTCATCGTCCTGACCGAGGTGGACGCCATCGGCCATCACCGCCTTGGCCAGCAGGATATCGTCATTGATAATAAATGGAATCGCGTTACATTTACAGATATTTTTTATGAGGGCAACTTCTTCAAAAAACCGCAAAGAAAAAGATTTGTTTCGGTATTGGACAATGGTCGCGCCGGCTTTTATGGCAATCCGCACCTGCTCCACCGGAGAAAAGCCGCTGGTATGTTCATCGGTTATGAAATAGAAACGCAGTGCGCTTTTTAATTGATTAATGGGCATCTATGTTATAGTCCACAAAGCGGGTTGAAAATTTATATGTAAATTACCACAATTCAATAGGGTTGCAAACCTTTTTACCCAATATTACGGATGGGGATGTTTTCTTTGTTGAACCGATCTGTGAATAATGCTTTTAAAAACAATGCCGGAAATTTTCATCGATAAAGATATCATGTGGTCAGGACTCAATTCCACCGCGCACAAACAGGATGTATCCATTGACGTCGATCTTGTGGGCGGTATGATCGCAAAAACACAAAGGGAAAGCGGTGAAATACCCTGGTGCGAAGATGAAAAAACAGACCCGTGGGATCATGTGGAAGCTGCAATGGGGCTCAGCATCGGCGGGTTTTTAAAAGAGGCGAGGCGAGCCTATAGATGGTTGGTCCGAATGCAGCTTGAGGATGGAAGCTGGTATGCCTCGTACATGAACGGTATTCCCGAGGACAAGACCCGGGATACGAACCTGTCGTCCTACAT
>JAHECI010000284.1 GCA_024641825.1 Desulfobacterales bacterium
TGCGAATTTTGGGCTTTGATGCATTTTATCAAACGGATCTTTCAGCTGAAAAATTGATGGATATGGGAACCGGGCGCATCCTGCTCACCCGAACCGCGCGGATTCGGGGCACGAATGCGTCGCGAAAACTTATCTTTATAACGTCGGACAACCCCTTTGAACAGGTCCGGGAGGTTTTGAAAACACTGGGCATCGCACCCAAGGACGTGCGGCCGTTTTCACGATGCGTCCGATGCAATACGATGATCCGGAAAGTGGATAAAGATTCCATACGCAAGCGGGTGCCCGACTATGTCTGGGAAACCCACGACACGTTCCGGTCTTGCAGCCAATGTGAAAGAATATACTGGCCGGGGAGTCATACCCAACGAAGCCGCGACATCATAAAAAGACTGTTTAAATGACCCTGAGAACATCTAAAAAAGTCATCGCCCTTGAGGCCCGCCTTAAAGACTGTAACAATGTTATTACACTGGGTGTGCGACCGAATTTCAGTGATTACAGCCCCAACGCGGCGGAAATGATTCGCAAGGCCGAAAAAATATACTATCCCACCACCTTTTATGCAGAACTTTTCGATGCCATGGGGAAAAAAACGTTTCCCAGTTATCACACCTACAAATGTGTTCAGGACAAGATCAAGCAGACGGCGCTGTTTGATCTTCTTGAAATCCCCCATCCCAAAACAAAAGTGTTTTATGGGAAACGGCAAAAAGGGATGATCGCCAATCATTTCCAGTTTCCTTTTGTTGCCAAGATTGCCAGAGGTTCGGCCATGGGAAGGGGGGTTTATCTTGTCAAAAATCCGGACGATCTTCATCGGTATTGCAGTTTGCCCACCCCGGCATATATTCAGGAGTATATACCGTGCAACCGGGATGTTCGGGTGGTGGTCATTGGAGACCAAATCGCACATGCCTACTGGCGCATCGCCCCTGCGGGTGAATTTAGAAGCAATCTTGCTGTTGGGGCTACCGTTAGCCTGGACCCCATACCCCAATCCGTTCTCGATCTTGCCCTGTATACCGCCCGAAAATGTCAGTGGGACGATGTCGGTATCGACATCATCGAGAACGAGGGCCGGATCTATGTTCTTGAAGCCAACATGAAATATGGGAAAGCAGGATTCAGACAGGCAGGGATAGATTACCTGAAGTTTATGGAGAAAATGATCGAAGATGGAAAAATTTAAAAACCAAAATCTCACCCGGATCAGCAACGCCTTGGCACATCGGGAAAGTGAAATATTGTCTCCCCTGGCCACCTTGAGTTCAACAGGGGTCCGGCGATCGTATGATGAGCGTCTTGCGGAAGGATACCGCCAGACATTCTCGGTGGATGTGGATCGTATACTCCATTCCCGGGCGTACACCCGATATATCGACAAAACCCAGGTCTTTTATCTGATTCGCCATGATCATATTACCCATCGGGTTCTCCACGTCCAGCTGGTGGCGAAAATTTCAAGGACCATCGGCCGATATCTGGGGTTCAACGAAGATCTCATCGAAGCCATTGCCCTGGGACACGATATCGGGCATACACCCTTTGGCCATGACGGCGAAAGGTTCTTGTCCGAACTGTGTCATGCCAGCGGTATCGGTTATTTTCAGCACAATGTCCAGAGCGTCCAGTTTTTAGACCGGGTAGAACGCAAGGGCCAGGGATGGAATCTGTGCCTTCAGACACTCGACGGAATACTGTGCCATGACGGTGAAATTCATAATCGAGCCCTGGAGCCGGATCGGGAAAAAACATTTGAGACACTCGAAAGAGAAATGTCCGTTAAAAAATCCGATCCATCGATCAAACTCATCCCAATGACCCTGGAGGGATGTGTGGTCCGTATGGCAGACACCATCAGCTACATCGGCCGAGACATAGAGGATGCCATCCGCCTCAATATGATCCAACGATCCGATCTTCCCAAGGAGAGTGTCGATATTCTCGGAAGAACCAACGGAACCATCGTGTATAATCTTGTGACCGATATTATCAACAACAGCTTCCAAAACAGCTTTATCGCTTTCAGCCGGGAAGTGTCCGATGCGTTAAAGCGATTGAAGCAATTCAACCTGGAGCGTATTTATATGAATCCAAAAATAAAAAAGCATTCAGGAACCATAAAAAAACTGTTTGGGATGCTGTTTGAAACATACCTTGAAGATATTGAAACCGAAAATCGATCGTCGGTGATATTTACCGGATTCCTGGAAAATATGTCGGAAGAATACCTGGATACGTATCGAAAAGAGGAAATCGTAAGGGATTTTATTGCCGGAATGACGGATCAGTATTTTTTAAGACAGTGCCCGGAACATATGCGGCCTGAAATCCGGTTTCACTAGAAGTTATCTCAAAATAATCTTTTGGCCCATGAAAAGACCCACTGAGCGAAATCCGAAATCCGGAACCCCTGAATTCCAAAAAAGAGTTTACCGGAATCTATTGTCCAGTGAAGATCGGGTGGCTTTCAGGGTGGCTGTCCAAGAAACCGACCTGTATGTACAGGCGTCAAAACCCCTAGAAGATATCACCCGGGAGCTGATTCTGAAGCATCGGGGGTATATCGAGAAGTATATAGAAAAGCATCCTGAATTTCTGGATACGCTGAAGCCGTGGCGGGTTCATGGCCCGGCGCCGATCATCATTTGCGACATGGTGTCCGCCGGTCAAAAGGCAGGGGTCGGCCCCATGGCGGCGGTGGCCGGGGCCATTGCCGAACATGTGGGCGCCGATCTGTTGAAATACACCGATGAAGTGGTGGTGGAAAACGGGGGGGATATCTTTTTAAAGACCGAAGATCCCGTGACCATGGGGATTTTTGCAGGGACATCTCCCTTGAGCATGCGCATGGGCCTTTGTATCAAATCCAAAGAAAAACCTGTGGGCGTATGTACGTCATCCGGTACGGTGGGCCATTCCCTGAGTTTGGGAAAGGCGGATGCCATCTGCGTGGTATCCGATTCCTGCCCCCTTGCGGATGCCGCTGCAACGTCCATCGGTAATCGCTTAAAATCCAAGGACCATATCGGGACTGCCATAGATTTCGGCAAGACCATAGACGGTGTCAATGGAATTGTTGTGATCGTGGGTGAAGCGGTCGGCATCTGGGGGGACCTGGAAGTGGTTCCCCTGAACCTGCGTTAATGTTGAAACGTCGACGATGCTGCCGTATTTTTATGAAAACCGGTAAGACCCCCTGAAACCCGTGAATACAGACGGCTTTGATGCATCCGGGCACTGTTTTTTATGGGATGTCGGGGGTTAGAAAAGGGTTGAGTTTTAAACTAAAAAAGGGTAGATGAAATGAATGTGGACAATGGCTGTCAAAAATTGCCCATTGAAAAACACATCCCATTTTTTACCCAGACATTATAAAACCGGGCGGATTTAGGAGTAATTGAAATGAAAACCATGTGGGCTCCGTGGCGTATTGAATATATTCTGGCCGATAAGGAACCGGGCTGTATTCTTTGCAAAGCGCTTTCAAATGAGGACCATCTAACCCTCTATACCGGGAAGGAAACCCTGGTGGTCATGAATAAATTTCCTTACATCAACGGTCATCTTCTGGTGTCTCCAATTCGACATATATCCACCCTGGATCAGCTGAGTAAAGGAGAAATGGGAACGCTCCTGGAAACCGTTGAGAAATCCGTCGGGATCCTGAAAAAGGCCATGAACCCAGACGGTTTTAATGTGGGACTCAACTTGGGAAAAGTCGCCGGTGCCGGCGTTGAGGAACATCTTCATTTTCATGTGGTTCCCCGGTGGTTCGGCGATACCAACGCACTCACGGTTTTTTCCGATGTCCGGGTCATTCCGGAACATTTGTTGAGCACTTACAATAATTTGAAGCCATACTTTGATAGATTGGAAATATAAGGCTGAAAATAAAGGAGAAAAAAATGAAAAAATTTAAGATCGCTCTCGGAGTCATTATTGTCGGTTTTTTCGCAATTATTTTTTTTTCGAACAAAGAGTATTTCATGGCCAAACAAGGCCTTGAAATCGATCTCCTGGTGGGGGAGCCCTATCATTTAAAGGATCTTCCCAATGCCTTCTATTTTCTTATTTTCTTTCTTGTCGGGTTTCTGATCGCCTATTTTACCAGCCTTTTTGACCGGTTTAAATCCAAGAAAAAGATCAAAACGTTAAATACAGCAGCCACCGATCAGTTGAAAGAAATTTCGGAACTAAAAAAAGAGGTGGCATCCTTAAAAGGACCGGCTTACGGCTATTCAAAGCCTTCCGAGGAACCCGATGCGGTGAGCACCGCATAGAACGCCCGTCAGCCTTAAAAAACCCAACTTAAATGATTCGGCCATGGGGGCCGAAAAGGAAAATTCACGTTAGTGCTTTAATCGTTACACTGGGTACCGGGTCCAACGCACCCGGTATTGGATAAAAACAACAACAATGGCAACTTCCCAAGTTTCATGATCGTTTGAGCCGTATGCATCGTTCTAAAACAACCCCCATGATAAAACAGTATCTATCCATTAAGGAAAGATATGCCGATGCGATACTTTTTTACAGGATGGGGG
>JAHECI010000031.1 GCA_024641825.1 Desulfobacterales bacterium
CGGCCTTCTTTGCTGGAGCTTTCTTAGCCGGAGCTTTCTTTGCAGCGGCTTTCTTAGCCGGAGCTTTCTTAGCCGCGGCCTTCTTAGCCGGAGCTTTCTTAGCCGGAGCTTTCTTTGCCGGAGCTTTCTTTGCCGCGGCCTTCTTTGCCGAAGCCTTCTTTGCCGCAGGTGCCGGTTTGACAGGCATCAGCGCATCGGCCCGTTCGGCGATTTTTTCGACCTTATTGGAGAGAGATAGAAGTGATTTGGCGATTGTCTTCAATTGATTCTTTATTTTCTTCATTTAAATTTCCTCCTTGATGGGCAGAATTTGTACTTCTATTTTATTTTCTATATATAAGTCACTCAAATGTCAACCCAAAATGAACACAGAGAAACCGACGCTCGGCCGTATATAATAATACCAGCTATTGACAAGGAATCAACCATGTGACAGATAAAATTTTTTGAAAAATTTACAGGAAACCGTCCGCAAACAAAATAACGGTGTGTTGCAAATAAAAGTTGCCATGTTATATTCTGATTAATTGCGAAAGGTATAAAGAAGAGATAAAAGCGTTCTGAGCCACTGGTTAATTTCTTCTCTTATTAAAACAATGAAATTTCGAATAGCATATAAAAAAGAACTCAATCCTTCCCAATTTCAAGCCGTCAATATTACAAAAGGCCCGCTTCTTGTCATTGCCGGCGCCGGGAGTGGGAAGACAAGAACCCTGACATACCGGGTGGCACGTCTCGTAGAAGAAGGCATTTCCCCCAGCGCCATCCTCCTGTTGACCTTTACCCGCAAAGCATCCCAGGAAATGTTGAAACGGGCTTCGCAGCTTCTTGACCATCGATGTGAAGGCGTCGCCGGCGGAACCTTTCATTCTTTTGCCTATTCTATCCTGCGAAAATATGCTTCCAGAATAGGATTCAATCATGGTTTTTCTATCATCGATCGATCTGATTCGGAAAACCTCATCAGTATGCTAAGAAAAGAAATGAAAGGGGTATCAAGGTCCGGTTCTTTGCCTCGGAAGCAAACTTTGGCAAATATTTTCAGCAGAGCGGTTAACAAAAACTTGTCCATTGAAGATATCATCTTTGAAGACTATCCTCATTTCAGCCGTCATCTTGAAACGATTCATACCATCTCCAATGGGTACCGAAAACAAAAAGCAGAGCATAATTTTTTTGATTATGACGACCTTCTGATATACTTGGAAGTTCTTTTGAAAGATCACCCGGATGTCCGTGAAAAAATCTGTTCGACCTACCACTATCTGATGGTCGACGAATATCAAGATACAAATAAAATTCAAGCGGAAATCGTAGGTCTTCTTGCTGGCAACAACAATGTGATGGTTGTGGGAGATGATTCCCAGAGTATTTATGCTTTCAGGGGTGCAAATGTCGAAAACATCATGAAATTTCCCGAAAAATTTCCGGGGACCCGGATCATTAGACTGGAAGAAAACTATCGAAGTGTCCAGCCGATTTTAAAGCTCACCAATGTCATTATCGACCGGGCGAAACAGAAATATTCTAAAACTCTTTTTACGCGAAAAAGCGGTGGGTCGTTGCCCTTGCTTGTGAATGCCGGGAGTGAAAACAATCAATCACAATTTGTGGTTGAAAGGATTCAGACGCTAAATCGCAACGGTGTGCCGTTAAATCAGATCGCCGTCCTTTTTAGAGCAAGTTTTCATTCTTTTGATCTTGAAATCGAACTGAACAGAGAAGGGATCCCTTTTGTCAAAGTCGGTGGTTTTAAGTTCATCGAATCTGCACATATCAAAGATGTCCTGTCCCACGTCAGGGTTCTGTTTAATCCCTATGACCGGTTAAGCTGGTATCGAATACTTCTTCTTTTAGACAATATCGGCCCCAAAACCGCCCTTGATATTTTTGAAACGATTTCAGCTGAGCAATCCGGATATGCCGGATTGTTTAAAAAGAAACTGTCATCCAAACAATCAAAAAGTCTAGAAAGACTCAAAAATTTCTTTTTGAGTATCGACCCATCCGAAATGTCCGTTGTTCGATTGGGTGAAGCTGTTGTGAAATATTATACGCCCATATTACAAAATAAATATGATGATCATCCCAAGCGGACGAAAGACCTTGAGCATCTGATGACCATTATGGAACGATACGATAATCTCGAACATTTTTTAGCCGATATGGCCTTGGAGCCTCCGAATACGAGTTCCCGTGACGGTTTTTTTGTGGACAGGTCTGATGACGACCGGTTAATTCTTTCCACCATTCATTCCGCCAAAGGCCTCGAATGGCACACAGTATTCATTATCTGGGCACTTGACGGACGATTTCCGTCAATCCATGCCGTTCATGATGAAAAAGCACTTGAAGAAGAGTTAAGGCTTATCTATGTTGCGGCCACCCGGGCCAAGGAACGCCTGTTTTTCACCTACCCCGGGACCGTCTATGACAAAACCTCCGGTATGGTGTTAAGCCGCCCGTCCCGTTTTCTTGATGACATCCCCGATGACATTCTCGAAAAGTATTCGGCCATGACATTTTAGGTTTAGGTTGATTCAGAAATTAAGCCGTGATATGTGCCCGGAGAACACTGACCCTGACCGTTGAACCTCCCGGTTAAAGAGCCGGGGAATGCGGTTGCGGCACCGCCCGTTGTTCCTTAAACTAATCAATTTGAGAATTATGCCTCAAGAGTATTACATCCTGATTGTCGGTTATATTTTTGGTTTTTACATGGCCTGGAACATCGGCGCCAATGATGTTGCCAACTCCATGGCTTCATCTGTGGGGGCGAAGGCGATCACCATTCGCCAGGCCATATTTCTTGCCGGAATTTTGAATATCATCGGTGCGGTATTTATTGGATCCCACGTGACCAATACCATCCGAAAGGGTATTGTCTCGACGGATATCATGACCGATCCTCATGTGGCCCTTATCGGTGCGCTTTCAGCCCTTCTTGCCGCAGCGCTTTGGGTCAGTTTCGCCACCTGGAAATCACTTCCGGTCTCAACAACCCATTCTATTGTGGGGGCTATGATCGGTTTTGGAATTATGGCCGGAGGATTTACGGTCATCAATTGGGGGAAACTCTTTGCAGTGGTATTGAGTTGGATCATTTCCCCACTATTTAGCGTTGTTATCGCCTACTTGATTTTCAAAATTATCGTACGATTGATACTTTCCCAAAAGGATACCTTCACCCGATCATTAAAATTATCTCCGGTTTTTATCGGCATGACGTTCTTCGTTGTCATTTTATCGTTTTTGTTTAAAACTCCTCTGGGGAAAAAGATGGACTTGGGTCCAACGGCATCTCTGACCCTTGCCATGGTCCTGTCTGTTTTATTGGGATTTGCAGGGATGGCGCTTTTGAAACGATTTGTTAAAGATAAGGGATCCGGAGCAGAGGGGATCTTCCGGCGTATACAGGTGGGAACCGCCTGCTATGTTGCCCTTGCCCAGGGTGCAAACGATGTGGCCAACGCCATCGGTCCTTTGGCGGTGATTTATTTTTTGGTAAAAACCGGAAGTGTCGGTGCTAAAGTGCCGGTGCCTGTTTTTCTCCTTCTGTTTGGCGGCGTCGGTATTGCCTGCGGCATTGCCATGGCCGGTCACCGTGTCATGGACACCATGGGAAAAAAAATTACGGCGCTGAGCAATACACGTGGGTTTGCCGTTGAATTTTCAGCGGCAACGACGGTCCTTGTGGCTTCAAAAATGGGCCTGCCGGTTTCTACAACCCATGCGGCCGTCGGCGGCGTATTGGGCGTCGGCCTGGCACGGGGAATGGAGGCGGTAAACTTTGGCATTGTTTTCAAAATTATGGTATACTGGGTTTTGACCGTGCCTGCGGCTGCACTGACCAGCATGGTCATTTTTAAACTACTTCAAATCATTTTATGAAAGGAGATGGAAATGCGCTTACCATTTTTTTCAATGTTCATGACATCACCTTTTGAAGGCCTTCAGGAACATGCCGAAAAGGTGAAAGAATGTGGCTGGGCGTTTCAGCAGGCCATGGAGTGTCATCTTTCAGAAAAATGTGAAACATTTGAAGAGTTCAGACAGGAAGTCATCCGGCTGGAAAGTGATGCAGACGCCATCAAACGCCGTATCCGCGGCCATCTGCCCAAAGGGACGCTGATGCCGGTTTATAATTTTCTGCTGTTCAGGTATCTAAGGGAGCAGGATCAAGTTATCGATGCGGTCGAAGATGCTCTGGATTGGATCTCTTTTAGACCCGAACCGGGGATTCCCGCTGAACTTGAAAAAGACTTTGTCAATCTGACGGATGCCGTCATCGCCCCTATCGAGCAGCTCGGTGAGATGGTTGCCGAAGCAAGAAAATACTTTAAAAATTACTCCGAAGAACAACGGGTGTTGATCAAAAACATTATCCGCACGCTGCGCCGGCAGGAACATGAAGCCGATGAAGTAGAAGACATCATTAAGCAAAAAGTGCTGAATATGGATATCGATGCCGTCACCGTTTTTCATGTCGTCAGACTGGCTGAAATCATCGGTTCCATCGCAGATCATGCTGAAAATGCCGGTGACATGATGCGAGCCATGGTCGCCAGATAGAGGTTTTCCGATCGTCGGCCTTCACTGCCAAATCTATTTCAAGATGGGGGTGTCTTGGAAATTTCAATGATCCCGTAACGATGCAGAAACGATTCAATATCCTGCCAGAAGACCTTCCAATTCGGCGGACAGTCGTTATGTCCGCTTTTATAGGTGATCATTGTGGCGTTACGGGATGCCCTGTAAAGGGTCATTCCATGGGAATAGGGAATGACCTCGTCGAACTTGCCATGGATGACAAGGGTCGGTCCCTTATACTCCCGGACCACCGATAGATTATCAAACGGGTCTCGGATTAGCACCGCGGGCGCAAGATACCTTTTTGCAAATGACCGGACACTGATAAAGGCAGACATGAGAATCAGTGCAGCAGAAGGTCGTTGGGCGGCCAGTGCGCACACCGCTCCACCGCCGACGGAACGCCCGAATAAAATGATTTTGGCGGGATCCACATCCTGGCGTTCAATGAGAACGTCGTAAGCCCGGTTGAATGCTTCGGTGATATTTTTTTGTGAAGGCGTCCCTTGGGACCGTCCATACCCCGGATACTCCACAAGGAGTACCCCGACGCCAAAACCATTGAATTTTTTGAGTTCATGGGGCCAGAAATCGATGAGTTCTCCGTTTCCGTGGGCGAAAATAACCGCCGGCGCCGGCGTTGC
Organism: Desulfobacterales bacterium; assembly: GCA_024641825.1. Taxonomy (GTDB): domain Bacteria; phylum Desulfobacterota; class Desulfobacteria; order Desulfobacterales; family UBA11574; genus JAAXQD01. The sequence goes on from JAHECI010000031.1 coordinate 5,235, forward strand.
CTTGTTGACCGGATCCGGGGGGAGAAACCAGGCCTCTATTTTTCCAGTACCTGTTTCTATCCAGATCTTTTCCACAAAGGGAATGTCTTCATTTTGAGAAGGGGTTTCCACCAGATAACGCGGAAACAGCATCTGTCGCTGAACGAGGAAGAGCAAGCCACAGTAGGCAAGGTATATAAATAGCGTCCATGTAACAATTTTTACCAGCATGTCTTTCATCATACCGTATTGGATTCTAAATAATTTTTCAAACTTTCTTTTTAAAGCTTTCAGCGGGTTAGCCTTCCATGACCCTAAAATGTGCAGATATTGCGCTTTTTTTTTCTTGACATACAACATATAGTATGGAAATTTGGAATCGAAACTTTCCCACAGACCTGCCGATTAATTTTCGTAAGTTTTAACAGGTTTTTTTGGGTTTTTTAGCCCGTACAATTTTTACTCTATAATGTCGGTAACAACCTCATCCAGACAGAATGAAATTCAATTTCCCGATACCGAAACATTTACGATTTCAAATTAATAGACTTTTCAGCGATGATCAAAACTTGAGGGTATCGGGATTTCTTTTTTTTGGGGCAGAAAAGTCCCCCGAACGCTTCGGCGGCGAAGACGTCCCGGGCAGGTTTCGGATAACACCAACAGGCGATGCAATACTTGTCATATTATAACATACATGGTAAGGATATGGATACTCTCCGCATAACGACGACAACAATCTTATAGGAGCACGGCAATGGGTTCTAAAGGAAAAATTTTAATTATCGATGATGGACATTTCGACTTAACTACGTACAAATGGGATGATCAACTATTTTCGGATATCCTTGCCAAAGACAACCCAATTGAAACTGACCAGGCCCTGGACATCAGTCGATTTTTGAGAGAAGAAATTGCCAATATGAAAAATCATACCATCACCATGCCCATTATCGATAAAATGATTCAGACAAAATTGGTCGAATACGGTTTAACACAAACTTCGCCCATTCGCCTGGATAAGTCTATTTTTGTAAAGAATGGACTTCATATTTCCAAAAATGCTAAAAACGTATTGGAAAGAAGATATCTTAAGAAAGACAGCAACGGCAAACTGGTGGAGACGCCGGAAAATATGTTTAGAAGGGTGGCCCAACACATCGCAAAGGCGGAAAAAAAGTACGGTGATGACGCTGATGTGAAAAAGATGGAAAATATTTTCTACAATATGATGACCGAACTGAAATTTCTACCCAATTCACCCACGTTGATGAACTCGGGACGGAAGCTGGGCCAACTGGCAGCCTGCTTTGTTCTCCCCGTAGAAGACAGCATGGAAGGTATTTTCGATGCATTGAAAAATGCAGCAATCATACACAAATCAGGTGGCGGTACGGGTTTTTCCTTTTCACGCTTGCGTCCAAAAGACAGCCGGGTGGGAACCACCGGCGGCATCGCCTCCGGACCGGTTTCGTTTATGAAAATCTTTAATACGGCGACGGAGCAGGTCAAACAGGGTGGGACTCGCAGAGGGGCAAATATGGCGATTCTCAGGGTTGACCATCCGGATATTATGGAATTTATCCACAGCAAAAAAGAACATAAAGAATTGAACAACTTTAATATCTCCGTCGGTATCACGGACGCTTTCATGGACGCTGTAAAAGAAAAAAATGATTATCGTTTGTTAGACCCGCGGGACAAAAAGAAGGTTGTAAAGTTGAATGCCGCCGAAGTCTATCAAGCTTTGGTAAAACAGGCCTGGGAAAACGGAGATCCGGGAATCATCTTTTTGGACAGACTCAACCGGGACAATCCGACCCCTGCTTTGGGGGAGATTGAAAGTACGAACCCTTGCGGAGAACAACCCCTGCTCCCAATGGAATCCTGCAACCTTGGCTCCATCAATCTGGCAAAGTTTATAACATACGATTCTCAAGAGCCAACCATCGATTTCAAACACTTGAAAGAAATTATATGGTTGAGCGTCCGCTTTTTGGACAACACCATCGATATGTCCAAATATCCCCTTCCGGAAATCGGAAAAATGGTGCAAGGCAATCGTAAAATCGGCCTCGGGGTCATGGGATTTGCAGATCTGCTCTATCAATTGAAAATACCCTATAACTCGGAGAGGGCCCTTGAAATTGCAGGAGAAGTGATGGGATTCATTCAAAAAGAGTCCCATGAAGCCTCAAAATATCTGGCCAAGGAGAGAGGTGTTTTCCCCAATTTCGATAAAAGCATTTTCAAAAACAAAAAGGGCTGTACCTATCGAAATGCGGCCACCACCACCATTGCGCCCACCGGCACATTAAGTATCATAGCAGATTGCTCCAGCGGGGTCGAACCGCTGTTCGCACTGAGTTTTGTCCGAAACGTTATGGATGATGACAAGCTCATCGAGGTGAATCCTTACTTTGAGAATGAAGCAAAACAAAGAGGCTTTTATTGCTCAGACTTGATGGATGCCATCGCCATGGATGGCGGCATTCAGCATTTGGCAGAAATACCCGAAGAAGTTCGCGAGGTCTTTGTCACCGCACATGATATTTCTCCCGAATGGCATATCCGTATGCAGGCCGCTTTTCAACAGTACACGGATAATGCTGTTTCAAAGACCGTGAACCTGTCCCGGGATGCCACCGTAGACGATGTGCAAAAAATTTATGATCTGGCCTACGAGTTGGGGTGTAAAGGCGTCACCATTTACAGAGACGGGAGCAAGGAAAATCAAGTCCTTTCCTTCGCCGGAAAGGCTACGCCTATCACCGCCTTGCCGGCTACGGTCAAAGAACGGCCTGAAACACTGGAAGGGTTTACCTCCAGAATGAAAACAGGCATGGGTCAGCTCTACGTCACGGTCACTGAATATGAAGGGCAGCCTTTTGAAGTGTTTGCAACCATCGGCAAATCAGGAAGATCCACCACCGCAAAGACAGAGGCCATCGGGAGGCTCGTTTCCCTTGCCTTGAGATCCGGGGTAAAGGTAGAAAATATCGTAGAGCAGCTGAAGGGTATCGGTGGAGAACATCCTGTATTTCAAGACGGCGGTCTGGTTTTATCGATCCCGGACGCCATTGGCAGAATTCTTGAGAAAAGGTATTTGAAAGACGGCTCCTACAAGAAAAAGGGATACGGTAACAGCCTCCTTGGAGAAATCTGTCCGGAATGCAGCCATACCGTCAGTTTTGAAGAGGGCTGTATGATCTGCCATTTCTGCGGTTTTACCAAATGCTCTTAGCCCGGTGTATGTCTTTGGAGAGGTACACACGACAATCCCGATTGAGCCAACACATTCAATTTTAAACGCAAAAGATTATTTTGAGTTCATCAAGGCCCTGTGCGATGATGCGTATCGATCAAAATCCTGTATTTAGAAGATCTTTCATTCCCTGGTATGACTCTGAAACCGCGTGTATCATTGTTGTCATATGTATGATCTTCGTTTTTTTATTTGGCTTTGCCGGGATTTCGGTGGCCCATGAAAATGTGAAATATCAAGAGGAAGTTTGGGTTGCAGTTCTTCTGGTTGTCATGAGCGGAGGCGTCCTTCTCACCACCACGGTTCGGCTGATAAAGAGGTACATCCGCCGATTTTCAAAATAACCCTTCCGAATTTCTCATATCAGCTGACAAACAAATACAGTTTATTGCTCACAAGGATCAGCCCCACAATAATCAACAGGATCCCTGCCACGGCATTGACGTATTTCAACGCCTTTGATGCCTTTTTAATAAAAACCAACAGGAAATTGATAAAAATTGACAGGACAATAAAGGGTAGGGCCAATCCGGCTGAATAGATGGCAAGGAGCAAAACTCCCTGCCATACGGTCTCCTGGCTGCCGGCAACAATAAGGATGGATCCCAGCAATGGCCCGATACAGGGACTCCATCCGGCGCCGAAGGCCATTCCGATGATAAGTGTTCCGAAAAAATGTATGGGCTTCCTTTCCATGGCAATTCGCTTTTCAAAATCGAGAACGGGTATTCGGATTAAACCGGTTAAATGAATTCCCAGAATAATAATAAAAACACCCCCGATGATCCGTATCAATTTTTTATACTCGTACATCAAGCTGCCAAGAAAAGACGCGGATGCACCCATCAGGATGAAGACCAGGGAAAATCCAAGAACGAATAAAAAAGTTGAAAGAAATACTTTTTTCCTGATTTCCGAATTACCGTCCCGGGTCAGCTCTTCTAATGAGAAGCCCGTAATAAATGTAAAATATGCCGGAATCAGCGGCAGTACGCACGGTGACAAAAAAGAGAGAAGCCCTGCGATAAATGCTGCGGGAAATGAAACGGTTTCAGTGAACATTAGTATAATGAATAAAATTTGTGTCTAATGGTTCGAATCAAAGTTTACCCTGTCGTTTCATAAAAAATATGCCCAAAATGTATTATATTAAAACATTTCTTTGGGTGAATTCCAGAAAAAAACGTTTCGTATAGCATCATGGGCTTTTGCATCGTTAGGGTTAAGTCCAATGCCTGAAGATCCAAAACATTAATTTACTTCGGGCACCGGTTACCCCCCTGCGATGAGGGGAATTAGAAACACCTCTGAATTATCGGGAATCTGAGTCTTTTCAAAATAAGGCCGGGATACATGCTTATGGTCGATGCGTACCACCGCATAATGATGGGAATCGTCTATATCCCTGAGGAGATCCGCAACGGTCATCCCTTCACGCCAGGACCGCAGCTCTCCGTTAACCCTTAACATCATTCAATTCCATGGGCCTTAAGCAATTCCAGAACATCCGGGAAATCGATACCCAGACGCCGGACGGTTTCAAGGGTTGGAATCCCGTCGACGGTCCATCCCCGGCGTTTGTATACGGCACCTTTAAGTTCTTCATAAAGGGTTTCACGAAATTTTCGGAGCCGCCGAACTTTTTCTTCGGTGTCCATTCCTGTGATATCGACGTGATGTTTCTCCACAAGCTCTTTGTCGTAACGCTCGTGCCGTGATTCATATTCAACCGGTTTTACCGGCCCCATGGCTCGATAGGGAATGTCGTCATGATCCCGCTGTCCAAAACCCATTTTTAGATTGAAAATGCGCTGGAAATTGTAAACCGCCTCGCTCATCCGGATAATTCCGTCGGGGGTGGTCTGTTTCCCGGTCACTGCGGTGTAATATTCGGCATACCACTCTACATGTTTCATCACCTTTGCAGGTTCTAGGGTGTTTTTGTTATCTTCAGGTACAATATCGTTCCAGGGAAGTTTGCACAGTCCGCATAAACCGAACCATGTTCTAAACATGGGGAACCAGTGGAGCGCTTCTGCCTTTTGCTCAAAGGTCGGCATAAAATTGTGCACCATATCGAGAAAGATCAACCAGGCTTCATCATGCTGGGGCCCCTTGAGGGCAAGGCCGTACCCCCCCTGTTGGGCCAGGGATTCTTTGGTCATATACTCCGAGAATTCCAAACCCTTGGCTTCCATCCCAATATCCTGCATGATGTGAGGATCGGCTGTATAGTCCCTGGCGAAAATCGACTTCATTTGGCGGACGCCTTGCCCCACAATTAACCCAAAACCGTGGCCTTCAGCCATTTGGTGAACCATCTCGAGGGCCGCTAGGCGATTGCCGAATGAAAGATGGATTCCCAGGGTCTGGGTTTCGTCGATGAGGCCCATCTCGAAGCATTCCATGGCAAATGCGATGCTCGTGCCCACTGAAATCGTGTCAAGGCCATAGGCGTCGCAATAGAAATTCATCTCAACAATCGTGTGGGGATCAAATATTCCCAGATTTGAGCCGCATCCGGCGATGGTCTCGTATTCAGGGCCGTCGACAAAAACTTTGGTCCCTTTGTAAGGTCCGGTCAGGGGAACAAAGTCTTTGACACCATGGGAGCAGGCAACCGTGCACCCCATCCAGCATCCATCATAACCCGCATCGAATATGGGTCTGTAAACCTCTTGACCGATATTGACGGCTTCCGGATGCTTTCCATACTGAAAATTATGGGTGGGCAGCAAATCAAAGTCATTCATGATGGTGACAAGGTGGGTGGTGCCGATGGTCGCCATTTCGTTCTGCTTGGGATCGAGTTCAACAATCTCTTTGGAGTGTTTTCTTGCAACCGTTTTTAATGCATCCTTGTCTGCGGGATTATTTGTGTCGACTTTAACGGTATCCCATCGGACCACAATGGCTTTAATCCGTTTGTCAGCAAGGACACTGCCGATGCCGCCACGCCCGGCCTGCTTGTATCTGGCCCGCTTGCGTTTCGAGTCATACCAGGTAAAGTTGAGACATCCCATCCGGGTATTTTTTGCACCGGGACCTGTGGAAACAACAGAAATATGGCGGGGTTTTCCCTGGGCAAAGTGTTCCGTCAATATGGCTGAAAGGTCATAAGAGTCGTCCGGCAACCCTGATGTTTCTAAAATTTCCACCTTTTCATCGATGCCGTCAATTAGAATTACCATATCCTTTTCGGTTTTCCCTTTGACTTCTAGGGCATCGAACCCGGAAAATTTAAGGTATGGCCCGAAATATCCCCCCACATTGGAGTCTATAACGGAACCTGTTAACGGAGAAATGGTGGTCACAATACTTTTGCCGGAGCCCGGATATAGGAGGGTTCCGCCCATGGGCCCCGATGCGATGCATATGGCATTATCCGGATCCGTCCACTGGGTCGTGCTTTTCACCGAATGCCAGAGCAGCCAGAGATCAAATCCCTTGCCGCCGATGAATACGTCTTTCATTTTTTCGTCAACAGGCTTCACCGAAATGTCGGGAACAGAGATATCTATACAAAGGGTTTGGTTGGCGTAACCCTTTTCTATCATCGGTCTGTCATACTTGAATGTCTTCAGGGGTTTTATCTTATATTCCGTATTCATATCAGCCCTTTATGATTTATTGGCAACCGTTATCTTTAAAATTCCGGGTGACAATTTCACCCAGTTCCTTGGACCGCCGGGTGGCCACCTCTACGGCATTGATAAGGGTGGTTCGGAGTCCCCCTTTTTCCAGAGAATGAATTCCGGCAATTGCGGTTCCCCCGGGGGAGGTTACCATATCTTTTAATCTGCCGGGATGTTCTTTGGTCTCCATCAACAATTTTGCAGCACCCAGGACTGTCTGGGTTGAAAGAAACAGGGCATCTTCCCGTGACAGTCCCACCTTTACGCCGGCGTCAGCCAATGCATCGACAATCAGAAAAATGTAGGCAGGCCCGCTGCCGCTTAAACCGGTAACGGCGTCCATGAGGAGATTTTCTTTGAGGAAGATACTTTTGCCCATGGAATCAAAGATCTCCATTGAAAGTTCGATGTCCTCTGGGGTGGCATTCTTCCCCGCCGCAATCACCGAAGCACTTTCTTTAACAAATGCTGCGATGTTGGGCATGACCCGAATAAGGCGCAATTCTTTTTTTAGGCACGACTCTATGGCAGCCAGAGGAACACCGGCGGCAATGGAGATGATGAGCTTGGACATGTCCAGGCAAGGTGTTGTTTCCTTCAATACCGAGGCAATGATCTGGGGCTTGACCGCGTAGATAACAATATCCGAAATTTCAACTGCTTCGATGTTGTTTGTCAGTGTGATCACACCATATTTTTTTTTGACGGATTCAAGCTTGTCTTTCCGAACATCTGTGCAAATGATATTCTCGGGATTGGACGATCCAGAACCGATGAGCCCGCTTAAGAGGGCTTCTCCCATATTTCCTGTTCCGATGATACCGATTTTTTTGTCTTTTAACATGACTTCCATTCTCCCTTAATTTATTATAATTATTCAACCTATATTACGGTTTGCGATGCATTGAAACAGCGGGTTCAATTCGCAAACAAACGCTTTTGCCCGCGGTAAAACGTCGTTTGAGGCGCCTGGCCCAGAATCGAATGAACGCCATCACGCTTCAAAGGGTAATATGTTACCCTGTCTTTTATCGTCTCCATATTTAGTGTGTCAACGATTTTGCCTGAAATATCTTGACTTATGGTTAATATATCATTAATTTTTAAGAAATATTATCCGTTTTACAGGTAGCTACCGTCTCCTTATTTTATTAATCAAAAAGATGAAAGATCGTTGTTAATATGTTTATCATCGGCAATTTTTTAATGGCTGTCGCAATTATTCTTCGTTATGTTCTCACGTTTTATATGTGGATCGTTATCGCGCGGGCGATACTTTCATGGGTGAACCCAGATCCCTATAATCCCATCGTCCGATTTATTCACAATGTGACCGAACCGGTCCTCTACCGAATCCGCGAAAAAATTCCCGTCAACTTTGGCGGCATCGACTTTTCTCCGATTATTGTTATCCTGGGCGTGATATTTCTGCAAAACTTTGTCGTCAACAGCCTTTTGAGATTGTCCGCAAATTTTATGTAATCAAAGAAAGCAGGTGATACATCATGAAAATTACCCCCCTTGATATTCAGCAAAAGCAGTTTAAAACAAGATTCAGAGGCTTTGATGTCCGGGAAGTGGACACATTTCTCGAACAAATGGCGGATATCTTCGAATCGTTACAAAGTGAAAATAAGCGCTTGCATATTGAAATTAAACGGCTTCAACTCGAAGGGCAAGGCTATCGGGAGCGGGAGGAGAGTTTTAAGCGTGCGATACTCAATTCCCAGAAAGTTCTGGAAGAGATGAAGCAAAACGCCCGGAAATCGGCGGAATTGATTGTTGCTGAAGCGGAGGTTACGGCGGAAAAAATCCTTAGCAGGGCCCAGAACCGACTGGCACAGCTCCATGAAGATATTTCTGAATTAAAACGGCAACGCATGCAGATCGAAGTCCAGATTCGCTCGGTTATTGAAGGCCATGCCAAACTCCTTGAAATCGGAAAAGAAGACGCCAGAATCAGGGAAGAGGAAGATGACAAACTCAAGCTGTTAAGACAATCTGAATAAGCGGATAGAACCATATGGCAAAAATTGATGCGTTCTTTAAATTGATGAATGAGCAGAGTGCTTCGGATCTTCACCTGGTATCCGGCCAGCCGCCGGCACTCCGAATACGGGGTGACATGGAAAGGATTAAATATAAAGTCCTGGAAAATGATTCCCTGAAAGCCATGCTCTATGAAATTGCACCCGAACACAAGATCAAGCAATTTGAAGAGACCGGAGATATCGATTTCGGATATGAAATACCCGGTATTGCCCGGTATCGATCAAATTTCTTTATGCAGAGAAATGGTGTGGGTGCGGTTTTCAGGCAAATCCCTGAAAAGATAATGACCGCCGAACAGCTGGGTCTTCCCAGTGTAATATCCAAACTGGCCTCACTCCCCAGGGGTCTGGTTCTGGTAACCGGTCCCACCGGAAGCGGCAAATCGACCACCTTGGCCGCCATCATCGATGTGGCAAACCGTACCCGAAAGGATCATATCATTACCATTGAAGACCCCATCGAATTTGTCCACAAGAGCCAAAGTTGCATTGTGAACCACCGGGAAGTCGGAATCCATACCCAGTCATTCACCGCGGCGCTAAGGGGTGCTTTACGAGAGGACCCGGACATCATTCTCGTGGGTGAAATGAGGGATCTTGAAACCATATCCCTTGCCATAGAAGCCGCATCAACCGGCCACCTTGTTTTTGGCACCTTGCATACCATGAGCGCATCAAAAACCATCGATCGTATCATTGAGGTGTTCCCTTCGAGTGAACAGGCCCAGATCCGTTCGACACTGGCCGACGGAATCCGCTCGGTTATCGCACAGGTCTTGTTTAAAAGGGTCGATACAAGAGGACTCTGTGCCGCCCTTGAGATATTGATTGCAACGCCGGCGGCGCGAAATCTTATCCGCGAAGGTAAAACCCATCAGATTCCATCGGTAATTCAGACCGGGAGAAAATACGGCATGCAGCTTTTGGATGATGCCATTATGGGGCTGCTTGACAAAGGATGGATCGGGGCGGATGAAGCTTATGCCAAATCCAATGACAAGGGAAGATTCAGAGAATTTTTAAAGAATCCGCCCGCCGACTTCACCGAGGCATGACAATCTTATGAGGGTATATTTTGAAAAAACAGGAGATTGATCATATTCTGGCAAGAATGCTCGATGCCTACGACAATGTCTCAGATCTGAACGTTACCGTTGGAAAACCATTCCAGGTTGAAACAGCCGGCGAACTTTCGGTGGTGGATATGGACCCGCCGTTCCATGAAATCACCCCTTTTCAGGCTGAAATTTTCGCCCTCAATCTTATCAACCAGAACCGACGGCTCACCGAGAACCTCTTGCTTGAGGGATCCTGTGACTCTTCGTATGAACTCCCCGGCAAGGCTCGCTTCAGGATTAACATCTTTTCCCAGCGGGGGAATTATTCCATTGTCTTGCGGAAACTTGCAACCAAAATTCCGACCTGCCAGGAACTGGGCATCCCCGATTCTTTTTTGGAAATGGCGGAAGAGAAAAACGGCATCATCCTGATCACAGGCGCCACCGGCTGCGGAAAATCGACCTCTCTGGCCGCCATCCTCAACGAGATTAATGATGCCAAATCGGTTCATATCGTGACCCTTGAAGATCCGGTGGAGTTTGATCATCCCCATAAAAAATCCACCTTCAATCAGCGGGAGATGGGAGAGGATTTCGACACATTCTCCAGCGGCCTCAGAGCAGCCCTGCGACAGTCTCCAAAAGTGATCCTGGTGGGAGAGATGCGCGACCGGGTAACATTGGATATCGCCCTCAGTGCTGCCGAGACCGGGCACCTGGTTTTAAGCACCCTCCACACGGTGGATGCCGGACAGACCATTAACCGTATCATCGGGATGTTCCCGCCGGAAGAAGAAAATCAAATACGCACCCGGCTTGCGGACATGGTTCGCTGGATCGTATGCCAGAGGCTGCTTCCCAAGGTCGGCGGCGGACGGGTTGCGGCTTTTGAGATTATGCGCACCAACCTTCGTGTCAAAGATACCATCCAGCACGGAGAATCCGAAGGTAAAACATTTTATGATATCATCCAGGCCGGAAAAGCATTCGGAATGACCACGTTTGACGATGATATCGTAGGATTGTACAAACAGGGTTTCATCACCCAAGAGACCGCCATGGCCTACAGCTCTCGAAAAGGTGAAGTGGGCCGCGGCATCGACTCGGTCAAGAGTTCCCGGGGCGAGGCGACCACGGATATTGAGGGACTGAAGGTCGACCATGAATACGGTAGGACCTGGAAAAAATAATCTAAAGGAAAAATAATGGATGTTGTGTGCCAAAAGTGCCTGGCCAAGTTTAAAATTCCGGACGAAAAGATCCCAAAGGGACAGTCCTTTTCGTTAACCTGTCCCCAGTGTGAAAACAAAGTTTTTGTCGATTCCCGCCATCATACACGATCTTCATCTTCCAATTCCGATATGGAAAAGGGAATCCTTGATGAAGTCGACGGCGGCACCTATGATGCGTCGGATAAACCGTTTGATTTTGTTGAAGAGGGTGTGGAGACCGCCCTTTTGTGCGAACCCGACGCGGCTGTTCGAGCGAAAATCATAACCGCTTTGTATAACATGGGATATCACACCACGGCGCCCCTGCTTCCCAAAGACGCTCTCAAACAAATGCGATTTCACGTTTTCGATATGGTGGTTCTCAACGAACGCTTCGGCACCCGGGATCCAGACATGAACAACGTTCTCAAGTATCTGGATCGCCTCAATATGTCCATACGTCGGAACATCTTTGTGACCCTCGTCACCACCCGATTCAGGACCATGGACAACATGGCGGCCTTTCACAAAAGTGTTAACCTGATTATCAACTTTAAGAATATAAACGAAATAGAAAAAATCCTAAGACGCGGGAAAACCGATTATGAGAACTTCTACCGTGTCTACAAGCAGTCCCTCATCAAAACCGGCCGAATATAATCGGTGAAATATCCAAGACAATCCGAATTGCCCATGACAAACTATACCTGTGCCGACTATCGGATCGAAATGATCCTCCTGAGTCTCAGGCAGCGCCTGCAGCGGGAAGATCTAAGTGAAGAAGAAAGAAGCGATATTGTTTCACAGATGAAAAAACTCGAAGCGGCCATGGAGCTTGATTAATTAGTTTCCATCCATAAATGGCCCTTTT
>JAHECI010000032.1 GCA_024641825.1 Desulfobacterales bacterium
CGATCTTTGGCCCATGAAGTGATTTTTTTGGAAAACGGCATTATTCTCGAGCAGGGAACGCCGGCAGAGCTGCTGTCCCCGGACGCATGCACCCGATCCAAGGACTTCTGTTCCCGGCTTGACGATTTATATGAAGAGAAGGGGTAATTCATTGGAAACGGCCTTTTTTACGACCCAGTTGATCCCGGCACTCAATCGGGGACTCGTCATGAGCGTCAAGCTGATCGTTCCAGCCGGAACGTTTGGACTGATCTTCGGAATTGTGATCGGGACCCTACGGACCTATGGCCCTCCGGCCATCCAAAGGGTCGCCAACGGGTATGCCGCCGTTTTTCGAGGGACCCCCCTGCTGGTTCAGCTGTTTATACTCTATTTCGGCCTGCCGAATCTCGGCATTTACCTGGATGCATACTCGGCGGCCGTCACCGGTTTTATCCTGTGCAGCAGCGCTTACCATTCCGAATATATCCGGGGCGGCCTTTTATCCATAAAAAGGGGACAACTCCTGGCGGCCCAATCCATGGGGTTTTCCACCTTTAAAACCATGTGCCACATCATCGTCCCCCAGGCGATTCGACGGGCCCTCCCCGGCTGCAGCAACGAGATCATATACCTGATTAAGTATTCGTCTCTGGCATACATCATTACGTGCATCGAACTGACCGGTGAAGGCAAAATTATCGCCACCCGAACGTTCCGGTATACCGAGGTTTTCCTTTTCCTCGGCTTTTATTACCTGGTACTTGTGACCATGGCCTCGTTTATGCTTCAAAAGATCGAAAAAAAGTACAAAATTCCGGGTTTTGGGAAGGCCTAGCGGATAGTAAATATCCGGGTCCAGAGGGCCCGGCTTTGGTTATCCCCAGAGGGGATTTGCTTTATTGAAAGTTCATTGACTTATTGAAATTCCAAATAGCAAATCCCAAAAAACAAACAAATAACAATGACCGAAATTCAAAATCCCAAACAAAATAAATAATCGCTCACGCGGCGCAAGCACCTGCGCTGCGCGTTGAACCGGTTTTGAATTTGTGATTTGTAATTTGAGATTTATTTGTAATTTGGTGCTTGGAATTTGTGATTTTAGACACAAAACTCCAAGGCAGGGCCATCTATCTCTGACCGGGTCCAAAGGACCAGGTTTTTCAGGACAAAATAAATTATATGTGGATCAAATGGTTGAATACTCGCCCATAACAGATAAAATTCGAAGCCGGATCATCCGGGAGCTGGGAGATGAATGCATCGTTTCGAACCCGGAAGAAGTCGGAGCATACGCCCAGGACGCTTCTGAACTCCGTTTCACGCCCGAACTGGTCGTTCGAGTAACAGAAACCCAACAGATCCGGCGGCTGATGCATCTTGCCAATGAATACCGGTTTCCGGTAACCCCCCGGGGCGGCGGATCCGGTCTTGCCGGAGGTTGCCTGCCGGTACGGGGCGGTGTGGTCCTGTCCCTGGAAAATATGAACCGTATCCTTTCCGTACACACCGAAGACCTCGTTGCGGAAGTCCAGCCGGGTACCCTTACGAAAGCCCTTCGGGATGCGGCCCAAAGCAAAGGGCTTTTTTTTCCGCCGGATCCCGCCGGCATGGAGCAGAGCACCATCGGCGGCAACGTGGCCACCAATGCGGGGGGACCTTCCTGTCTCAAGTACGGCACCACAAAGGACTACGTTCTCGGCCTCGAAGTGGTCCTGCCCAGCGGACGGCTCATAAAGACCGGGACCCGGACCCGTAAAGGCGTGGTCGGGTATGACCTGACGCAACTGTTTACCGGTTCCGAAGGAACGTTAGGGATTATCACCGGTCTGATTCTAAAGCTGATCCCGTTCCCGGAAGCCGTGGCCGGCACGTCGGCGGTGTTTAACGACCTGCCCCTGGCCATGGGGGCCGTAACCAAAATACTGACCAGTGGCCATCTGCCGTCGGCCATAGAGTTCCTGGATTCCAGATGCCTTTCTCTGGTGAACGATCTTTTACCATTCAAAGTGCCGGGAGAAAAATCCACCCTGCTGATCATCGAGGTTGACGGTGCTCCGGATCAGATCAAGCATGAAATCGATGTGATCGGGAAGATCTGCGAAGACGTCGGTGCAACCCATCTTCTCCCCGCTCCCGACAATGAAGAACGGGAGCGAATATGGGAGATTCGCCGCCAGGTTTCCCTGCGAATCCACGAAAATTCCGCCCTGTATATCCCCGAAGATGTGGCAGTTCCCCTGGGAAAAATCCCGGCCCTCGTGGCTGAACTTCCGAAGTTCGAAGCTGAATACGGCCTTGAAATTTACGCCTTCGGACATGCAGGAGACGGTAACATCCATCTGAACATCACCGCCCAAAGCCGGGATAATATGACCCGGGTGGAAAAAGGTGTCCAGACCATACTGGCCCGGGTGCTCCAGATGGGCGGAACGATTTCCGGAGAACACGGCATCGGTGAGGCCAAAAAGCGGTATTTGTCCATGGAGCTTTCAGCGGAAAGTATCCGGCTTCAGACCGAAATAAAAAACGTTTTCGATCCGAATATGGTCCTCAACCCCGGCAAGATTTTTCCAGAATAAGACAGCACTTTAAAAAAGTTCACGGGCTTTTTTCAAACCATCGCTGGAGGATGTCCCAATGGATAAAAAGCCAACGGTTAAAGAATTGACGAAAAGAGTTAAAGAATTAGATTCAGACGTCCTTCGGAGCAAGGGGATAGAGGAGAAGCTCCAAGAAAGTGAAGAAAAATACCGGCAGCTTTTCCGAACCGTTACCGATGCAATAATACTCTTTGACGGGGAAACCCGACAGTTCATCGACGCCAACGACGCCGCATTAAATCTCTACGGTTATACCCGGCAAGAATTTTTAAAGTTAAGGCATCAAGATATAACGGCAGAACCGGAACAGTCGGGTGTATCCATCGAACAAGCGCTCAAAGGAGAGATCAGTAAAATTCCGGTTCGCTATCACAAGACCAAAGACGGCACCCGCTTCCCCGTCGACATATCCGCCAATACCTTCACCTTGAAAAACCGGCAGATCCTTTGCGGAGTGATCAGAGACATCACCGAGCGCAAGCGATCGGAAGATGCGTTAAAAAGAGTTCACGAAGGGTTGGAAAGGCAGGTCGAGGAACGGACGGCGGAATTGGTTGTGACAAACGAGCAGCTGAAGGCGGAAATCAAAGAACGCGAACAGGCGGAAAAAGAACTGAGGAAAAGCGAAGAAAGATATCGTACCGTTGTCCAGGATATGCCGGCAATGATTTGTCGTTTCCTGCCCGACGGTATCTTAACCTTCGTAAACAGTCCCTACTGCGATTACTTTGACAAAAAGAACGAAGCGTTGATCGGGCAGAACTTTTTCCAATTTATCCCCGAAGAAGACCAGGAAAAAGTAAGGAATCATTTCAATTCGTTAAATCAAATAGATCCGATGATAACCTATGAGCACCAGGTGATTGCACCGGATGGAAATATTCGTTGGCAGCAATGGACGGACCGGGCCATTTTCGATGAAAAGAACCGGCTGACCGAGTATCAATCTGTGGGGAGAGACATCACTGAAGAAAAGCTTTCACGAGAAGAAAAAATCGAGCTCGAATCCCAACTCCAGCACGCCCGCAAAATGCAAGCTGTGGGGACCCTCGCCAGCGGCTTTGCCCACAATTTCAATAATGTACTCATGGGTATCATGGCAAACGCATCCATCATGCTTTTGGATTTAGACGCTGATCATCCCCATTACAACTATTTAAAAAAGATTGAAAACCAGGCCAGAAACGGATCCAAAGTGGTGCGACAGCTCACCGGGTATGCACGGGGTGGGAGGCTTGAACTCAAAGCTCTTGATTTGAACCGCCTGTTGATGGAGACGTCCGACACCTTCAAAATGCTTAAAAAGAGGATACGGCTTCATAAAAATTTGGCTGAAAATTTACATGCGGTATTGGCGGACAAAGTGCAGATCGAACAGGTCCTGTTGAACCTGTATCTTAATGCTGCCGACGCCATGTCCGGAGACGGTGATCTTTTTTTAACAACCATGAACGTCACCAGTGAGGATATCGTCGAAAAACCTTACACACCCGAAGCCGGCAACTATGTTTTATTGACGGTGAGAGACACCGGCATCGGGATGGACAAAGACGTCAAAGAACGCATCTTCGAGCCCTTTTTCACAACCAAAGACGTCAGCAAAGGGATCGGCCTCGGGTTGTCGTCCACATACACCATCGTCAAAAGTCACCGAGGGTATATCGACGTCGATTCTCAAAAGGGACATGGAACATTTTTCAATATTTATCTCCCGGCAACGGAAAAAGAAGTCGACCCTGAAACCAAAGTTCACGGTAAAATTCTAAAAGGAGATGAAACCGT
The DNA here is from genome assembly GCA_024641825.1 of Desulfobacterales bacterium. Classification (GTDB taxonomy): domain Bacteria; phylum Desulfobacterota; class Desulfobacteria; order Desulfobacterales; family UBA11574; genus JAAXQD01. Next base: position 4,368 of record JAHECI010000032.1, read on the forward strand.
CCTTTTGGTGGATGACGAGGATATGGTCATCGAGGGTTGCGGTGAACTGTTGGATAAGACCGGATACACGGTCTTGACTGCCAAAGGGGGAAAGGAAGCCATCGAAATCTACAAGAAAAAACAAAACCAGATAGATCTGGTCATCCTGGACATGATCATGCCGGAGATGGACGGGGACGAAACGTATAAAAGATTAAAAGAGATAAACCCCCATATAAAAGTTCTTTTATCCAGCGGTCACAGCATGGATGACCCAACCGCCGGGATTTTGAAACGGGGGTGTGACGGCTTTATTCAGAAACCATTCAATATAATGGATCTGTCAAAAACAATCCGGGAGATTTTGGACAAGAAGTAAATAATTCGGATTCTGAGGACCCGGCTTTGTTTTATCCCCAAAGGGGTTTTTTAGTTAAAGCCGTACAAGTTAAAAGTGCCTATTTATCCCGTATTAAACGGGGAAGTTATGGTGTCGCTTTCGGCCGTCGTAGCCAAAGGCTACTATGGCGAAGTCGGCTCGCTCCGCTGATTTTATATAATTGGCAGAATTCCTTAACTTTAGCTCACTTTAAACTTTAGTTCACTTCAAACTCTTGCAGCATCTCTCCAGGCTGAGCCGAAGAACTCTGACTCCCGCAATGCGGGACAGGCATGGCTCAGAGGACCAGGTTTTTCAAGATTAAACAAAAGGGTTGCGTTCAGGGAACGATGATTTTGGATTCTTTTTCCTGCTGAAGCTTTTTGACTTTTTCCTGCATTTCCCTCAAGGCGTCCTTCATGGCATCCGGATATTTTTCTATGGCCTCTTTAAGGTGTTTTGCCTCGATGGCAGCCTGAATCGGGAGGGGTCCCTGGGGGGTCATCAAATTGAGATTCCCCACAAAAACCAGGTTGCGGCTTTTATCTCGAATCCCATTGGGTTTGACCGGCGTCAGGCGCCGGATGGATGCCATGTCGAAGTCGGTAAAGAACTCTTCCTGGTAGAGGTTGTCTTCATTCACCGACAAGTCGACATCGTTGATTTCTTTTTCACCGAACATAATTGTCTCCTTTAAAAAGATTGGACGGATTCATTAACACCATTGACCATCAGCGCAGATGACGGTTCAGGCTGTGCCATGGGGTCAAGGTCGTGACCCTATTTTTAGGGCAACGCTCAAATAACAAAATTCAATTGCCAAATCAAATCTAAACCCACAATTTTGAAAAATTCATCCGGGAAATGGGCCTGATTTCTTCCCCATATTTCCCTTCAAAAAGATTCATTGGGCGGGAATGATTGAGGGATTGCTTATTGACGATCCTCGGTATCTGCCGCCACGCCCAGATCCGATGCACCTTTGGCGGCATCCCGGGCTTTGGCCTCGGCCTTTGCCGCTCTCCGGAAGGCTTTTTCCGCTTCCATTTCGGCTTTTTTGGCTTCGGCTTCCAAGCGGATCAATTCTTCCGTTTTATCGTCCGACACCCCGGCCTCATTGAACATCTGAATTTTTTCTTTGGCCGCTTCTGCGGCCCTTTGGGCATTTTCGGCGTCTTTTTGGGCGTCTTTTGCCTTTTTATCGGCATCATCCTTGGCATCCCGTGCCGCCGCCATCTCACCGGCAGTTCCGGCTTCGGGTTCGGCCTGCAGGTCGATGTCTTCTGCGGCAAGTACCATCGCAACGGTGGGCAGCCGGGGTAAAAGTTCTTCGACAGGGATGTCCACGGGCCCGATAATTTGGCTATCCCCGAAACGGAACGGCAAAAAAATCATGGCAGCGTCTTTGGATGTCTCGGTTATTTTTTGCATATCGACCTCCGGGATGATTTTTGGTTCTGCTTCGATTCGCACCTCGTTCAGGGTATCGGTGAGATCCGCCATATTGCCCGGCGAATCATCTTCGTAATTGATGGCAAGAACGCGTATGGCGGCTTCATCCCAGGGTTCACTGCGGGTCATCAGGTAGGCAAATAATAGCATCAGGCGGCTGGTAGCGTCCCCTCGCCACCAGACATCTATCCGGTTTTTTCCCGGGGATCTCTCCATTAAAGCCGTCCATGGTTTTTCGTCGGTATAAAGGATGACGATGTTGCAGCCGAGCCGATAAACGATCCGCAGGTGTCTTCCGAACAAATATTTTCTGAATCCGTGAAGATCCGACGCTTCAGGGTTGAGCCAGTTGGACAAAATGGTATTGGCTTTCACCGGGCCGATGCCGAACCCCTGGAGCAGTGAATTCAAACCCGCCTCGATCTCAGGGGTAGCCATGACCAACGGAAATGCCGAGACACCGGATTCCTGGATATCTTTTCGAAGCTCATTTTCAGCGTCAAGGCGGTCCCTGTAGATTTTAGCCCCGGTCCCTTCGAGAATTCGAACTACCGTAGTGATGCCACTGCGGCCTTCGATCCATGACGCAAAACGGAGCAACCGCGTTCTCCGATCCGGATCATCTGAAAATGCAAGTATCTGGGGCCGCCAGTCTCTCGGGTGTTCCGGTTCAGCCGATGCTGCAAAAATATTTTCCCGGATACGCTGGAAGTAATAGGCCCGCCGGCTGTCCGCCCAGCGTGCAGGACCTGCCGTCCGCTTCAAATACTGGTAAACGGCAAACAGGATGGATACCGCAATGATCCCGGTTTTGAGATCGATGGCCATCATGGTGATCAGGCAGGCCAGAAACCCCAGCAGGCTCAGACGAAGATCGAACCATTTGAACCTGGGCCGAAAAGAGGGACTTGCGGCACGCGCCTCATAGTAAGTGGCATAATTCATCAATCCATAGGATATGAGGAAAAACATGGACACCACCGGCGCAATGAGATTCAGGTTCCCCAGTGAGATGGTGATAACGGCAATGCCCCCCGAGAGCAGAACCCCCCGGCGGGGGTTCGACGCAGCACCGGCTCCTTTAGCAAAAGGATTGAGCACAGAAAAAATACGGTCTGTTGCCAGAGACTGGAGAATCCGGGGCGCCCCGAGAAACGAGGCCATGGCCGATGACAGGGTTCCTGCGATGACGCCGGCATCGATCAACGGACTTATATAGGCCAGCCGTTTCATGGCATCGGTATCGGTCATCAGCACCGAATTGGGGAGAACCCCTGCGAACACCACGGCCACGCCGAAGTAAACCAGAATCGACACCCCCACCGCCAGAAACGTTCCCAGGGGAAGGCTTCGACCCGGATCTTTCAGGTCGCCGGACATGCTGACCCCCTGGGTAAAGCCGGTCACCGCTGGGAAAAAAATGGCAAAAAGCACCCAAAATTCAGCGGCATCAGCAGGTGCCCTCAAGTTTTGGACCAGCATTGCGCTGTCCCATTGGGGAATGCCGCCCACAAAAAAAGACAAAAGGGCTGCCACCAGAAGGGCCATGACCACATATTGAAAGCGGGTGGCCCAGTCAGCGCCCAGCCAGGCAAAAATGAACAGAAGAGATACCGCAGCAAAGGCAATGATTCGGGGACTCAAAACCAAACTTCCGCCCTGGAGCATGCTGTTGACGGCTTCACCGAATCCGATGCAATAAAACGCGATGGAAACAGATTGCGCCAGGAAAAGAACCAGACCGATGGCCCCCCCGAATTCCAAGCCCAATGTGCGGGAGATCAGGTAATAATCTCCGCCGCCTTTGACTTTCAGATTGGTGGCGATGGCCGAAAGAGATATGCTGGTCAAAACCGAGATAACATTGGCCAGACTGATGATAATTAACGCGCGGCCGAAACCTGCGTTCCCCACCACATACCCCAGTCTGAGGAAAAGGATAATGCCCAGAATGGTCAGGACGCTGGGCGTGAACACACCGGAGAACGTTCCCAGGGTTCCGGTTCGAGGGGTCACGGATACGTTTTGGCGTCTATCGTTCAAGGGGGTCTCCTGTGTTTTTATCTGATGATTCCGGCCAATGAGAAATCCGGTTCATTGGATATCGATCTACGGAGCCGGTGTCGTTTTTTCGGTCATGATGTCGAGCATCACATCATCGGCCTTGGCCATACCGATCTCACTGATCCGGCTCAGATTGTAAATTGTCTGTTCGGCGGTCTTGCCCACAAACCCTTCGACGGCGGTGATGCCGTAGTCGTTGAGGGCCATATAGGCCGATCGAATGGCCGAATCCGTAGCACTTGCGACTTTCAGCGCACAACCGCCCTTGGCCCCGTCGCAGAGCATTCCGCCCAGATCGCTGACGATGTTGTTAATGGCCAGGGTGATCCTGTCCATATGGGCACCGCTCTGCTGATAGACGATGGCCCCGGCGGCCCCCACGCCCGCGGCGATGGCACAGCCGCAGATGGGGGACAGACTCCCGGTGAAGCACTTGACATAGCCGTTGAGGAGGTGAGAAAGGGCGATGCTCTCGATAATCCGGTCCTCAGGGATATCGAAATACTGTCCCACGTGATAGGGCACCAGAATGGCCACAATCCCCTGATTGCCGCTGCCGCCGCTGGCCATGACCGGATGGTTCAGCCCCGCCATTCTGGCGTCGGCGGCGGAGCTGGTCATAATCTTGCTCGTAGACAGGATGTCGTCCTGGAAAAACCCCTTCTGTATCAGATCCGACAGATAGTGGCCGACTTTTTTCAAATCTTTTCCCGCCTCGGCCATCTTCAGGTTCATTTCGACGCCTTCTTGAAGATAGTGCCGATCCGCGTCATCGATATTTTCTGCCGCCCGGATCAGATCGACGATCCCCAGCCGGCTGAGGGTCGTCTGGTAGTCGGATAAGACCTGCCGGTCCGTTTCATCGCCCCCCTGAAACACGGGTCGACCGTTCTTTTCCAAAAGAACCAGATTGGTATGTCGATGGCGGATAACCGCCCGGGCGGTTTCCGATCCCCGCCGGACCCGGACGTCGATGTGCATGCCTTTCCCCGGACGATGGCAAAGAATCCGTGCCTTGCCCGACTCGATGAGGCTTCGGGCCCGGGGAATCTGGGCCGGATCCACGGCCTTGAGGATTTCCATTTTCAAGTCCGGTCGACGGATCAGGGCGCCCAGGACCCCGGCGATCAGGTTTCCTCGCTCCCCGTCCGTGTTCGGGACGTGGACGGCCAGACCATTTTTATACACCCCGGGATCCACCGCAATGGTCATCTCCTCGAAGTCGGCGTCCAGCTGGTCGCCGGCCAGACCCGCTGCATAGGCGACGGCAATGGGTTCCGTACAGCCGAGGGCGGGAAAGACTTCGTGCTCGAGCACCGCTTTTAAAATATTCATGGAATCTCCTTGCCAAGACTTTCGGTGGGGTCGATACGTCCGTTGAGCAGAGATACTCAATACGCCTCGGAATTCTTATCACAAAATCGATGGAGAATACAAATGACAATCTTCAAATTGGAAACGAAGATCGGATATGTTTTGCCCCCGGGTCCCTATTTGTTTATGCGCCATTGGCCCGTGGAGAACCCATTGCGGGGCCGGAAACTGAAAATATCTTGGATCAATGCTTTTTCCATCAGGCATCAACCCGATGTTTCCCTATTCTCTGCCTGACCCCGCCAGACGGGCAAATTCGAGAAGGCGCCGTTCCATATAGGGGTAGAAGGGGTTCCACCGAAGCCGCAGCATGGCCGCCGCCGGTATCTGCAGCACACCGCGCTCTCCCCGCAGGGCCAGGTCGCCGAGCTTGATCCCCGGACTGTTTCCGGCATCCGGCCCACCGTAAAGGGGATCGTTTGGGGAGAACGGCAGGGCCACGTGGGAAAGGGAATACACGCCTCTCGGCCACATGAGACCCATGGACATCTCCGCCACTTCGGTATCCCCGGGCTTTTTCCCGCGAACCACGACACGGCGGCTCTTTTCGTTGTCATTGGTCACAAAACTCATGGTAAAAGTCAAGCCGGTGTGACCGAGGCTGGCTTCGATACGCTTTAGGGGATCCTGCCCGAGAATTTGTTTTATCTCGGAAAGGCGGTTGATGTCGAAAATGACCAGTTCGTGTCCGTTTGCGGGCAATTGTCCCAACAGTCCGTCGATCAACGCCTGGGTGGACACTGTGGCATCAACGGCAGATTGAAAGGCGAGCACCGGTGGAAAGCGCTCCAGCGCCTTCTTGTCCCCCAGTGCCTTTATTTTTGATTGAATTTCGGCGGTGAGACGGTAGACCTGATCACCGGCATTGACGGCAAAAGAATTGTACTTGAAAGGATCGTACTCGGGCATTATGTCTGTCCACGCCAGTTTTTGGAGCCCCAGCAGTCGACCGAGCCGGGCCTGCCACACCGCAAAAGCCGCCAGTGGCGTAACCCCGATGGCCGGGGAGACCAGCACCATCCCGTCAACGGACGGCAGGGCGTTATCTTCCAACGCAGATATCGCGTAGTGCACGGCCAGGGCACCGCCGTTGGAATACCCTACAATATAGACGGGCCGGTCGCCGACCTTGTCCCGGAGGTGATCCATGGACATGCGGACCGCTGCGGCCATATCCTGCCATTTTACCCCCACGAGTCCCGAAGGGGCCGTGCCGTGGCCCGGGAGTCGAAGTCCCACCACCCAGGCCCCTGCCCCATGCAACCGCTGTCCCATACTCCGAAGGCTGTAAGGCGAGTCGGACATGCCGTGCAGCAGAAGGATCCCCGCCTTGGGTGCCTTCTCGGAAAGTTCGAAGGTGCGGTTCCAGTTGGGGGACCAGCGGTCCGGGTCCGACAAGCTGCCCCGGTGAAAGCGGTTGATGAGACGCCGGTCCTCGGGTTCGATCCGGGAATAGACGCGTTCGTCGAGCTGTTTGAACAGCCGTGCCTCGGTGGAAAGATAGTCTTCAAAGTTTTTGGCCCCATCCGCGGTGAATTCGGCGTCCAGTTCCACCGTGTGCCAGATCTTGAGGTCAGGCCGACGTTCCAGCTGCAAAACAAGGACAACGATCATCACCGCAACCCCGCCCGTGATTCCGTATCCAAGGGCCTTGAGCGTATGCTTTACCGTGCCGAGCAAGAAATGCTTCATGGCGGTTATCCCTCCTGGTTCCTTAACTGTGCTGTAAAGATCCTCCGGTCCTCTTTAAGGATTCGCATATTCTCTTCAGGATATCAAGTCTTGACGGTTTCGAAAAAAATCTTTTGTGAGCGACATCGAGCAAAATCAGACTTTTTACGAACTCATCAAGTCTCGGGACATCTTTCTACAGGGTGAACGCATTTGATTTCGGCACAGCGAAGCGACGGCGTGTTTCTCTTTCCAACCGAATGGCTGTTTGAAGGGCTTTAGCACGCGTTAGACCGAGCCGAAGGAAATTATGATGTGAAAAATCCATCGGATATTTTATGGATGAATTGTTCTTTAATAACTTTGGCACGGCTCGGACTTACGGGTGCTCGAGCACAAGTTCCAGTCGGTTGGGAAGAGAAACACGCCGTCGTGGAGCGTTCTCTCTATTGGGATTCAAATTTGTTTACCCTGCATCTTTCTAAAGGGGAGAACCTTTTCTAACCTTCTAATCTTCTAATCTTCAAACCCTCTGCCCTTAAATCCCGCCACGGGGAAAAGAACCCGGCTTTTATTTTCATACCCAACAAAGAGGGGGCGATTCACCGAGGAGACCGGGCCCCCTCGGTCTAATCGTCGAAGGGAATGGTCAGCTTGTAGATGTCGTCGTCCAATTGGGCATTCACCGTCAGGTCTCCCTTCTCGAAGACCCGCATCATCGGTTTGTTCGAGGCCAAAACGTCGGCCGTGAGTCCCTTGAGACCCCGTTCCCTGGCCAACTGGACCAGCATTTTGTAGAGATAACTCGCAATTCCCAATCCATGGTAATTCTCATCCACCGCAAAGGCGACGTCCGCATACGGTCGAACAAGATCCTTGACGTATCTTGCTTCTGCAATGATACGTTCCTTGAAGGAATCCCCTGCCACGCCGACGATGGACAGTGTTCGTTCGCAGTCCAGGTTTACATATTTTTGCATCTGCTTATGGGGCATGGTCTTTATGGGACTGAAATATCTGTAATAGACGCTCTCATCGGAAAAACGATAGAAAAGGCGCCGCAGATCCTCCTCATCAGACGGTTTAATGGCTCTGAAGTGAATCTTCACACCGCCTTTGAAGGTCTCTTCAGCGGCAATGTCGGATGGATAGAGTCGGACGCATTCGGCCGAGAAAATCTGATCCGGATAGATGATCTTCGCCGTTTTGGCCTGTTCCACCAGGGCCTCCCGGTCATCGGGATGGGCAATGTCGATCAACGCCATGGCCCGCTCGCGCAGGGTCCTCCCCCGCAAGCTGGCCACCCCGTATTCGGTGACCACCATGTCCACCGACTCCCGCAGACTGGATGAGCTGGAGAATTTCTTGATGGATACGATGATGTTGGGGCCTCCCTTCCGATTTCGACTCGGGAGGGCAAAAACGTTCCGCCCCCCGGGGGAGAGTTCCGCACCGGTCAAAAAATCCATCACCACCCCCTGGGCAACGGCCATGTTCCCGGTCCCGGAGTTGAGGGCGATGGCACCGGACAGGTCCACCTTGTGTGCGTTGTGGACGGCCACGAATCTCGAGTTGGAACCGATTTGATTCGGATCGAAGACCTTGTCGATGCCTTGGAATTCCACCAGAGGGTTGCGGTTCAGCCAGGCCATCAGATCGGGTGTTCCAATCCCGTAGGAAGCAAGGGACTTGCCTCTCCAGTTTTCCTTTCTGCGATTGGTCACAGCGCCGCTTTTCACCAGATCCATCAGGGGATCGGTAAAAAAAGGCGAATAGATGCCCAAATCGCGTTTGCGCACCAGGTGACGCCCCAACGCCTCAAACACCGGGCCGATGGAGAAGGCGAGGCAACTGCCATCTTCAATCAATGCAGCGACGTTGGCGCCGATTTGATCGAAGACCGCATCCACCGACCAGCGCTGGAAATAGACAGGCGGCTCCGTGGAATACACCAACAGATCAAAATCGCTAATGGGCACAAAGGTGTCACCGAAGGTGATGGGAATATCCGTATTGATCTCCCCCACAACCAGCGACGCTTGCTCCATGGCCTGACGGGCGGCATCCACGGCCACGCCCAGGCTGCAATAGCCCGCTTCATTGGGCGGGGAAACCTGGACAAAGGCGACGTCAATGGGAATCTGACCGGATTCGATCAAACGGGGGATACGGGAAAAACGGCTCGGAATTAAATCAATGCGCCCCTCGCTGATGGCCTCGCTGGCGACCCACCCTGAAAAAAACGTTTTGAGACGGTATTTTTGCAAATGAAGGTCCTGGGTGGGAACCACCTCTCCGAAACTCACCAACTGGATCAACTCCAGATCTCTCAGATTCGGAGCTTCAGAGGCCATGAGTGCTTTGACCAGGGTACGGGGTTCGGCCACTCCGGTACCCAGAAATATGTTCATTCCGGGTTGGATCCGCTCCAAGGCTTGTTCAGGAGTGACGACTTTCTCCAGGCACGACGCCGGAACACCGGAATCGATCACAGGGGGTTTCCCCTTTCTTTTGATTTTCTTCAATAAGTTCATCTCCGCCACAGCTCCGTTTAATCGGTTTTCAACATATACGTCCATCGGTTGGACACGGTACAAATTTAGTACCACTTTGTGGCATTGTCAATCTTTTTTCTAAAGGAAAACACCATGCCCGACCTGGACAAGACGAAAGAGACTTACATGGGGTGAGATCACCTCAGTTAGAACGAAGGGACCAAGGTTTCAGCTTGAGGAAAAACGACAGCACCAGACAGACGACCATTCCGGACAGGCAGATGAAAAAAGCGTTTTTAAATCCCGACAGGGGATAAAGTTCGCCCACCCGGCCGGCCCGATCCAGGATGGCGCCGGTGAGGACCTGAAAAGCACCGACACCGAGGAACGGCCATAGATTGAGAATACCGGAAGTCAAGCCCAGAATCTCCGGCGGCAAGATGTCCCGGACAATCCCCCACAGGGTGCTGACAAAACCGCCCCCAACAATGCCCATCAACAGGATCACCAGGGAAAGTCCAAGCGTCGACAACTGGCTGGGAAAGAAGGTGACGCCGACCCAGGTGAGGGTATACAGGGTCAGGATAACCATGAGGGTTTTTCTCTTGTCGAGTGAAAACCGGTCGGTGAGCCATCCAAAAAACGGTGCACCGATGATCACGCCCACGGGGATCAGCATGTTCAGTTTGCTGGCAAAGATCCGCTCAACACCGAGGGCCGCCATCAGAAACGGTGTTGCCCACAGTCCTTGCAAGGTCAAGAGCGTGCCGTAAAAGCCGAAAAAAATTGTCGAAAGGATCCAGAACTGCCCGGATGTCAACACCTGCATCACCTTTGCGCCGGTTCCCGCCCCGCTCCCGGATGCTGTCCCGGAATCCCCCGGAACCGGAGGGGATGGGCCGTCAAAATCCCGGGTAAAAAACAGGGTGACAAAAGCCAGAACCAGCGTTATCCCGCTGATGAGGAAAAAAGTGGCCCGCCATCCCCAGACAGCGGTTGCCCAGGCAAGGGGCGTGGTGGCGATCACAGCCCCGAAATTTCCCACGGACATGAGCAGGCCGATCATGGTGGCGAATTCTTCCTTTCGAAACCACTGAGAAATGGCTTTGACCGCTGGCACGTAAACGCCCCCGACGCCAAGTCCGATAAGGGCCCGTCCCGCCGAAGCCCAGCCGATGTTCGGCGCCATGCCGAAAATAAAACATCCCGCGGCTGCCGCCAAGGTCCAGTAACCGATGACGCGTCGGGGTCCGAGCCGGTCCGACAGGTATCCCACCAGCGGCTGCTCAAAGGCATAGAGATAAAAATACATGGAGGACATTAAACCCAACGCCGTTGCATGGGTGTGAAAGGCTTCCAGAAGGTCCGTTACGATCACCGAAGTGGAGACCCGATGGAAATAGACGAAAAAGTACACCCAGCAGATAACGGAAAAAGCCACCCACCGGTGGGGATCGCCATAGGAATGGGAAGTTCGATTTTTCATTAAAGCCCCACGTTGGATAAACAACTCACCCCTGGAGCCCCCAAGGCAGGATTTCGGAAGCGCTCCAATCAGCGCCAGGGAATGAAGAAGACAGGGAAAATCCTGCCCGCACATACATGACAGGGCATCGGGTGTCAATGATCAATTTTTATAAAACGCCTCGGAATTTCAAGGATTTTGGATATAAATAGTGCCCATCCACAATCGGAAAATGGGCACCGTGCGTTTCCTCTTCATAAATGGGAGGTTACAAGATGGCTTCGTGAAACTTCCGGCAGGTCAGGGCAAACGCATTTGATTTCGGTACAGCGAAGGGACGGCGTGTTTCTCTCCCTACTGTAAATCAACCCGGGGGTGATGATTTCTCCTTGATCATAGGGGATCTCTTGTGTAATCTTTGAGGTCATAATCGATGGAAGATTAATGCCAATTTGGGCGATCGATTCCATGCGTTTCCAAGCAGAGTGTTTTTCCATGGGCAACAACCCGGAAGACGGCCACATATTGAATTATCGGGGGCTGAAAGAAGACGGATACGCGGTTTTTGAGACGGATTCGGTGAACCTGGTTTTTACGTTGCGGGGGGGCTGCATGATCGATGTTTTCGATCTCGATTCGTCAACGCCGGTTGCCTATCTCGATTTTGACATTAAAAGAAACGTGATGCTCGGTTACGCCTTTGGCTCGCCCATTATCGGATTGCCCTTTAGCAATCAATTTCGCAAAGCCTTTGGCAAAACCATCTTTCCATTTAGGAATTTAAGACCCCGCCACGAGGTGGGTTTCTTTGTTGAGAAGTCCTACAGAAATAAAGGAGAAAAGGGTCTCTGGAATCTGGATGAAATTATGTTGGCCATCGCTCTGGAGACCGCCTTTGAAGCGGGCGTCGAGGTGTTTATCATTAAACCCACCGGAGACAGAACCCGGTATTATCGCAGCAAATTTTGGGCACAAATTCGGCCAACCACCGGGGACGATGTTCTCCTGGGGATTAACATTCCAAAGGTCAGGAGAAAACTAAAACACATAGCGCTTCAGGAAGTGGACGGCAAAACCCATTTTTTCAGGGTAACCGGCCATCCGGATATAAGGTGAACAGACATGGCAAAACTGAAGATTAGAATTTTCAAAAATAACGGAACCACACCGGACACCACTGCAACGATTCCCCTTGCCATCGTTAAAGTGGCGTCAAAACTGATCCCGCGCAAAGCCGTGAGGGTGCTGGATGATTTGGGCATCGACCTGGATCAACTCATTGAAATTTCAAAGTCCGAAGACGCTTTGGGGACTTTGGCTGAAATCGAAGAGCACAAGAAAGATAGAAAAATCGTAATATCTATAGAGTAATGGAAAATTCAAAAGAGAAAAAATCGGAAATTGCACGTGCCGGAGAAGATCTGTTCGATTTTGTCGTTGACCGTGAAGACATTAAATGGCTGATGTCACACCTGCCGGAAGCGGCGGACATCCAGCGGGAAACGGTTGAATACGAACTGCAGATACTTAAAATTATCAGTGTCGGGTGGAGCATATCCTATTATCTTGAAACCAGCCCCCATAAAAATCAGCTTTTAGAGGTTTATTGGAAGGCGGTCTATGATTTTTCACAGACGATCTCCAAAGCAACCGGGAATTTAATCGGCCAGGATATTGATTATTTTCAGATTCTCAAAAACCGTCTGGACATGTACGTGGACGTTCTGGCCCAAAACCCCGGCGCACCAGAGCCCGCTGTGGTCATCGGACCCGAGTTTGCACGGACCTGCGGGAATGCGGAGGATATTTTTACGTTCATGACCGGCTCGAAGATGTTTATCACAGCCATCAATCGAACCAAAGAATATTTGGAGGCCATCGAGCTGAGGTGACCCGAATCCATATCCTAAGTGCTCTAATTCATAAATACGATGACGTATTTTTATCTGGGCACTATCCCGTATAAACTGAAGTCCAAAAGTTTGAAGTTTGAAGTGCCTAAAGTGAGCTAAAG
>JAHECI010000033.1:0-15687 GCA_024641825.1 Desulfobacterales bacterium
CCTTGAATAGGGTTGTTGATTTCATGGGCACAACTGGCTACCAACTTTCCCAGAGAGATCATCCGATCCTCTTGAATTATTTTTTGAAAATCGGACTTTAATTCATTGACCCGTTTTTCCCAGCGGTATGACAATTGCTCTGTGATGTCTCTCCAAACTTCGATGATTCGATAAATTTCGCCGTTTTGATCCCGTAGAGGGTAAGTTACCAAATTGCAAAATTTGAAATGCCCTCCCGAATCGGGATGTTCGTGAATAACATGAGAGGATCTTCCGGTTCTGAGGGTCTCCACTAATGGGCATTTCATATCAGGGCGCGAACTCGAACATGGAACACTGTAGCCATGGGAAATCTCGTAACAGTATCCTCCAATGACATCTTCTTTTGTTTTATTAACCGCTTTCAAGTATGGATCATTTGTTTCAACGATTTCAAAATCTGTATTTAAAATCACAATGGCAGCGGTGCTTTGCTGGACAAGAAAATCGGAAAAGTTTTTTTCAAAGACCAACTGCTCTTCTGCAGATCTAAGGCGCTGATCGACTTCGAAAAGGCGCCGCATTAACCTGCCGATATTGTGTTCCAGGACCCCGACGCCCGCAGGCCTGAGACGGATGATCTCCAGCAGGACATCTTTTTGGCCGGTCAGTTCAATGATGCTGTCGAGTTCTTTTATTTTAAAGATATCCTGAAAGTTATTTGTAGTATAGATTCCCAGCTCTTTGGCCAGAACAAACCCTTCAGCCTCTGGATTTATATCGCAAACACCGACGATATTGACCTTCAGGTAGGTGAAGGATTCGCTTTGCAGAAGATCCAGGAAGTATTTACACGCCCTGCCACCGCCCACGATGGCCAAATTGATGACATGGGCAAATCCTTTTGACAAAAAAGTCGACTTTACCGAAGAATTTTTTACGAATCGATTATTTTGATTCATGATCAATCCCTCTTAATATACAATAAGCGCTTTTTCATGATAAAAAATCTTTTGAGCATGTCTGGGTAGCTTCATTTTTCAAAAATTAATATCCTTGAAGTGTGCTGCGTGATATCAACCCTGTTTTTTTCTCCGCTCCCCGGCCCTCTCTTCAGGAAGAGGGGCATAAGGGTTTAGCCTTTAGCAAGCTTCAGAAATTATTAGGTTTGGCAATTTAATCGTTTTAAATCAATATCTTTGGCAGTTAGATTCTAATAGGTTTCGTCGTTTGGAAGTGGCTACAACACCTCTTTGCCAACAGCGTCGAAGATGTAGATCGCAAGAAGGTTAGTTTAAGAGAATATGGAATATCTACCACAGGTAAGGCGGGAATGTAAATATCATATTGATGGGATTTCCAAATTGATGGGATTTCCAACTCGAAAATATCGTATTTTTCGTCGCTGAAATTTCTAAAATACCCCTCGATCTTCATCGGGTTTTTTTTGGCCCTGCAGTTTATTTTTGGCAATGATGTTCCGGATCATGGTCAACACTTCCCATTCCTCGTAAGGTGCCAGGATGCAGGCGTAGACACCCAGTTCTACGGCCTGTTGGATAAGACCTCGATGTTTTTGGTCGCAAAGCAGGATAGCGTTACAGCCGGGGCAAGCAACATTAATTCTTGAATAGATCCTCACGCCGTAGGTGTTCACAACCTCGTAGTCCATGATAACGATGGCGCTGCGCATCTTTTTAATTTTTTTTACCAGTTCTTCGAAATCCGTGCCTATTATAGGATTCAGGTTGTTTCTTTTGCACAGCCCCATAACATAACTTCGGGTTTTCTTGTTGGCGATCAGCACGAGGATAGGAATTTGTTTTGTGTAACCATTCACTGTCTTGAAGCTTTAAATATTTCCACTGGGCCTAACTCACAAATGCGATGGTCAACCGATCTAAGTTCAGGGAAAACCGGCTGAATAGCTCGAGCCCAGAAGTTGCTTATAAAAAAAATCCCTGGCATTTGGCATGAAACAGCGGAGAAAAACGCGCCTTCCCCGCTGTTCCGGGGGCAATAGGAGCGGCTGAATGCCCCCACTGGCAATTTTATGTTTAAGCTCCAAAAATATAAATATTGGATGAGGGGCGGGGAATATATCTTGATACACGCTTTTGGAGTTTGTCTGCGAGACGGTGAACACGCACTCTTTAAAGGGGGTGAACACGCACTCCTAAAATGGGTTGATAAAATATTCTTCCGTCGCCCCTCACACACGAACAATGTTCAACGATGATGTTTTATGCTATATATTCAAGGACAAAATCCAATTTCATCATCTCCTCGGGCCAGAATTTTTCGCTCATTTTCTCTTCGCCGGGGTAGACGTCCTTGCCGTCAATCTTATCGATGAGCAGCTCAATGAAGGTCGTCTCGGTGAGCTTGTATTTGGTGATGACATCAGATGGAATTACCACGACAAGACCCGACTCCTTGGATGTTTCCCACTCAAAAGATTCATTGGGGCCTGCGTATTCTTTTCCATCTTTTCCATTATAGACCTTCAACAGTTTGCCGGAAACCTTCATTCCCGGTTTCATATCAAACTCCTCGTACAACTCGTCGGATATATGCCACCACAAGGCTCTGATATTTGCCGCCAAGTATCCTTTCACGAGCATGGGGTCGTATCCGCAGACACCCACACGACATTTTTCAGGCATGCTATACCTCCTTTTTACTTTGTTTGGACTCCACATCTCTCAACTGGTCGCGAAGATCCTCCACCTGGCTGTAGCAATAATCCATGAACTCTTTGGCTTCAGAATCGCTGAGGTGTTTCATCTCATACAATCTTCTGACATAGGGATAAACCATCTTCTGGATATCTTCAGAAAAATCTTGATACACATAATCGTTATCCCCCTCAGGGGATGCCCAACCTAAAAAACTTTTTTTCCAGTTGAGCATCATCCCTTTAAGATTGTTGAGTTCCTTGATGACGTTTTCTTCCATGCTACTTCTTCCTTGCATCAAAAGCGTAGCACTTCTTAATCACGTTGAAATCCGCGACGCACCAGTAGTCGGGCCAGTGGATTTTTGTACACCAGCCGATGATATCTGCAGGCGGGAAGCTGGAGCCTTTGAGAACCGGCTTCAAGTTCCTGCACTGCCAGCATATATGATTAGTTTGTTTTTCCGGAACCAGAACAGTGTCCAGAAACTCTTCAGGTGTTAACTGTGCCATGGAACACTCCTTTCTTTTTTTACCAATCGCTGACTTCACCTTTCGCCAGTTTCTGCTGATACTCCTCCCATACGTCAGGCGTCAGTTTCTGAATATCCCATTCAAAACCAAAGCTTCCGGCAATGCCTGCAGACGGCGGCTGCGGACGCCAGCCCCTGACCGGTCTGCCCCTGGCGCTGAACTTGACCATGTCGGCCGTTCCCAGGTAGATATCCCGGGGTAGACATTGATACGGCCGGGTCCTGCCTTTGATGCCCGGCAAATAGTTCCTGTAACCTTCCAGGGGTTTATCCGCATACAGGGGGCTGGTATCCGGTTTTTCGTCAACCTCCTCAGGCCCCCTGTACATGAAGCCCTGAATCATGTGGATGTAATACACTGTTTTGCATTCAGCGCAGTTTACCTTTCCCTCCCAGTTCCAGAAACAATAAGGGTCCAGGTAGTTAACGGTATTACACTTTTTTCCATTGATTTCTTTCTTACACCAGATAATATCACACACGGCGCTCTCCTCCTTTTATATCCAGCTCTTATCGTACCACTCCTGAACGGTGGCAGTCGGATAACCGAGCAACTCATGGTAGATTTTTACATTATCGGCACCCACCGGCCGCCAGATCCAGTTCTGCCTCCTGGGTGTTTTGGACATCATTCCCGAGCTGTAACCGGCCTGGGTGAGTATGTCACCGAAGCTGGGATCATCCATCCACCGGATGGAACCCCTCTGCCTATAATGCTCGCATTCGTAGACTTCCCGGTCGTTCATCACAGGTTCGGCCAGCAAACCGGCATCCTGCAAGATTTTTACCACTTGCGACCGGGTCTTGTCCTCAGCCCATTTTTCCAGAGCCGCGTAAATTTCCACCTGAGCTTCACCTTCAACCCGGTCCTTATGGGCCTTGTATTTGCCGTAAAGATCCTTCATTCCGGTAATGGCGCACAGCTCTTTAAAATCCTCATCCTGGAAGGCGGAAACCATGACATAGCGGGCATCATGCTTGTCCTGGGGATTGGGAACATCCGCAAAATCGGACTTGCCGCACAAAATGATACCGTGAGCACAGAGCTGCGTGTCCCAATTCCCCCAGCGCTGGCGCACAATGCCGAACCGGCCGTACATGGGTGCGGCATAACCCAGACATCGGGTGGCCGCCTGCACCTGGGAAAATTCGATCATGGTCCCAAGACCGGTGGTTTCGCGCCAGTGAATGGCCGCCAGAATCCCGAAAGTAATCTGGGTGCCGGAGTACCAGTCAATGCACCAGTTTGAGTGCTTGGCGCAGTGACCGCCCATAAAGTCGTGCATACCGGTGACGGAAGCAAGACCGGCATGGGCCTGTCCCAGAATATCGTAAGATCCGCCAAAGACTTTGGGCCCGTAGCCAAAACCGCCGCCCCAAACGTAAATGAACCTGGGGTTCAACTCCTGAAGGTACAGATAGCTCTGTTTCCACTTGTCAAAGGTTCCGGGACGATAGCACTCGGTAAGCCCGTCGAACATCTTTACCATCCGGTAAAAGGCCTCTTTCATATCATCCAGGTGATAATCCATGGTGATATAGTATTCATTGGGGTTCGCATTTAGAAACCCCAGGCCCGTACCGGTCATGGGCCGGGTGTCGTGCAACGGATACAGGTAACATTCATTGAACGGAGATGTATGCCGCATGGGATCACCCATCCTCGGCATCTCCACCTTAACCACCTCGGCCCCCAACTCCGCCAGGTTGGACACGGAATGGGGCGTAAAGATATACATGGTGGTGCTCATCCACCGGACGCCTCTCAAAGGCTCGGGTTTTGCATGCTCGTTGCCCGGATCAAAGGTCGTCTTGCAGTATTCCTCATAAGGCATCTTCATTTCTTCGAGCTCTTCCTTACTCTTGGGGCCTGGCAGATCCTCTATCCTTGTTTCTCTCATGTCTTTTGCCATTATATCACCCCCTTGCTCTTAAATTCTCTGACTTCATTTTGGCCCATACCGAGCCAATTCAGGTACTTGAGAAAGTTGTCCTTTCCTAACGGTCTTCCGATCCACTTGACCCGGTGCGGCGTTCTGTACTGGTAGGAATTCGGGGACGTCGAATACAGCACGGTCCCGTACTGATCGCTGTCTATGGTATACACCCAGGGACGGTAAACAAAATGCGGGAATTCACTGACCTCGTCGATAAACAAAACCGGCCCGGCCGCAATCTCATACTCCAGCAACTTCTGCTCGGCTTCAATTCTGTTCATATCCCTCAGCCACCGGGTGGTCACGGTGTAGGTCTTGATCAGGGCCTGGAGCGCGTTGCGGGCGCCCATCTCTTTAAGAAACGGATCTTCGTGGATCAACCGGCCGAACTGAACATCGTCACGCTCAATGCACTGGCCGATGCGATACCAGAGCCGGTCGGTCTGACCGCCGATCATCATGTAACCGTCCTTGCAGGGATTCCACTCGTACTGGTTCAAATTGGGATCCCAGCCGCCGGTCCTGGCTTTGATGCTCTTGTTAAAGCCGTACCAACTGATATCAAAATCCAGAATGTCCATCTGCGTCTCGGCACCGGTGACCTCAATAAGCTGCCCCTCGCCGCCGAACTTATTTCGCCAGAAAATGGCTGCCAGAATGCTGCACGCCCCCTGCTCGCCGGCCACATAGTCGGCAAACCAGACCCCGGAACGGGTAGGATCGCCGCCTTTGCCTCTGGGAAGCTGGTCCTGGGGGAAACCGGTGTTGTGCACAAATGCATTGGCGCAGCCGCCAAAAGGCTCGAGAGTCCACTGTCCGAATTTGGAGAGTTTGTCTTTATACGGGCCCCACGATCCGCGCACACCGATCCAGCAGTAAACCAGTTTGGGGTTAATCTCCTTCAGTTGCCGGTATCCCAGACCCCGCTCGTCCATATAGCCCGGCGGATACTCCTCGATCAACACGTCAGCATGGGCAGCCAGCTTTTTGTATATTTCCTTGCCTTCGTCGGTCTCGATATTCAGGGTAATAGAGTACTTGTTTCTCATCTCATGGATGAAATCCATGCCGCACTTTTCGCCGGTCTCTCTGTCCTCGAGCATCAACTCTTCTCTGCCAAAGGGCGTTAGTTTTCTTAAAGGATCTCCTTCGGGCGGTTCAATGTTAAGGACCTCGGCCCCGGCTTCGGCCATCAACGATGAGCAAAACTTGTTGCCCATCCTGTACAACCCCATACACAGCACCTTGAGACCCTGAAGGGCCTCGGGCTTGCCGAAGCTGTACTCGAACCTGAGGTTGTCCTCGCACCACTCACCGAACTTGGCCGCATTCCGCTTGGCGTACACCTTGGATACTTCTTCCCGGGGCGGCGGCGGCGTCACAGGCCAGGGTCTTACCTCAGGGCTCATCAGAGGAAGGGTGTCCTCCCTGCTTTTTATTTCCACATTTCTTATTTCTGCCATATCTTAACCTCCCATCCATTGGTTTTTACTCTAGACTCGATGCAAACTCCGCCTTCCCGCAGCAACGCGTGGATCCTTCGACCTCTGCAGTTTGAACCTGTTTCCATGAACAGCGTTCGCCGGGAAGAAGCGGTCTCTTCTGTTATGTCTCACCTCCTTTCTAAGGGGTTAGCGATTGTTGCCGGAATTAAGTAAAGAGAGCCCTTCATGCCGCCGTCTTCCCCGATGAACAGAAATTAACGGACATTCCTGAGTCAGAGAAACTGTTTCGGCCGGCAACAACACTGTATCCTGTAAAGCCTGTTGGAAAAGCGTTACATCTTCAATAAAAGCAAAAAACAGTTGTGAAAAATATGTAAGACTATAACTTCAGGGGACAGACAAGGGGTGTATGTCCCAAATCATACCGTGGTTTGACCAAAGAAATTGGGTGGTTTGTGGGGTCCATGGGGCGATGATCGACCCTAGGGAACCAAAACGCTTTTTGGATATGAATAAAATCATTACAAAAACCTTGCCAGAATTGAAAAAAACCACACGATTTTTATTCAAATAGATTTTTTTGTTTGTTCTCAATTAGTTATCAGCCTTAAAAAAAGAAGGAATGGAGATTTTATCCGGGGCCGTGTCACACGAAATCCGGACAACTGTTCGGAATCGGACCCAATTTTTACGAAATATTCAAAATCGTAAAACGGGGCGAGGATTTCAGGTGTGTACAGAAAAGGACCCCAACTGTTCACATCTGTAACAGAATCGGCTTAGTTATCGATACGAAAGCGGCGAATTTTGCTGTACAGCGTACTGCGACTTATTTCGAGCCGCCGGGCAGCCTCATGCTTGTTCCATTTGGATTCCTGAAGCACCCCAAGAATTAAACGCCGTTCATTTTCAGCAAGGGAGTTGGTGGAAGGCTCGGGAACGGATTCCTTGAGAAATTGGGGAAGGTGGTGCCGCTCGATTTCCTGTCCCTGGGTAAGTATGATCGCATGACTGACGGCGTTTTCCAACTGACGGACGTTGCCGGGCCAGTCGTAATCCATTAGGGTTTGCATGGCACCGGGGGAAAAAGCATAGATGCTTTTCCCTTCTTTGAGCTTGTACGCTTCCAAAAAATGTTTGCAAAGGGAAGGAATGTCTTCTTTGCGATTTCTCAGCGGCGGGAGTTGGAGGGTAATGACATTCAATCGATAGTAAAGATCGTCTCTGAATCGACCCGCTTCAACCTCCTTGAAAAGATCCCGATTGGTGGCCGCCAGTACCCGTACGTCCGCCTCCCGGGTTTCCTCTCCGCCGACCCTTTCAAAACAATGATCCTGCAGAAATCTGAGGAGCAGGACCTGAGTGGCCGGCGAAATGTCGCCGATTTCATCGAGAAAAAGTATTCCACCTTGAGCGCGCTCGATGCGACCCTTTTTCATCTTTATGGCCCCGGTGAAGGCGCCTTTTTCGTGGCCAAAAAGTTCGCTCTCCAGCAACGCCGGCGAATACGCCGAACAATTGGCAACCACCAAAGGTCCTTTTCTTCGATG
This sequence comes from Desulfobacterales bacterium, assembly GCA_024641825.1. Classification (GTDB taxonomy): domain Bacteria; phylum Desulfobacterota; class Desulfobacteria; order Desulfobacterales; family UBA11574; genus JAAXQD01. Next base: position 8,122 of record JAHECI010000033.1, read on the forward strand.
ACTCTGGCGGTGGATGGCCTGGGCTACCAATTCTTTGCCGGTGCCGTTTTCACCGGTAATTAAAACCGTAACGTCCGAGCCGGCAACCAAATCGATCAGTTCATATATCTTCTGCATTTCGTCGCTCTGACCGACAATTTTACCATGGGAGGTTCGCTGGGCGACTCTGAGGCGGAGATGATCGATTTCGGTCTCATGGATCACCAAATGACGAATATGTCCGGCGATCTGATTGAACAATGTCAGAAAAAAGTGGGTGTCTTCCCGGGAATACTCTTGGGGGACGGGGGAGGCCAGCACAAAGTAACCGATGCACTGTTGGGGGGTGGAAATGGGCAGACCGAACCAGTTGGAATAACGTCTGGGTATAAACTTAAAAAAAACAGGGAGTTCATTGTCGTATTCTGAACCGATGATTCGAGTATCTTTGGCACCCTGCAGATATCGGACAAAATCCGGAATCAATCCGGCCTTCTCAAGTTCCTCCTTGGTCTTTAACAAAACCTCCCTCACAACAGCATTGCAGCCTTCCAAATTTAGAAAGTTCTGGCCTCCGGCATCCAAAAGAAAAAGGATGGGGGCGGAATCTGTAAAGATTTCCCCGGCAATTTCATGGACATAATCGACGATCTCCAATAAGGAGTTCTTGGCGTTCACCTGCCGTGAAATTTCAAATAATTTCTCCAGCTGATGCTGTGCCCTTTGCAGTTCCTTGGATCGGAATGCCAGGGCATCTTCCATTTTGCGTTTTTCGGTGACATCACGTTCCAACCGGATCACCGAAACGATCTCACCCGCGTCGTCCAGGATCGGATAGGTGGCAATCTGCAGCACCTTGTTTTGTCCGCTGGAATCCGGATATACTCTGTCAGAAACCGACGAACGTTTCGAGCGAATCGTCTCCTGCACCGGGCATTGGATACCGTTTGCCTCACACGGCGATGCGCTTTTGTGCATAATTTCATAACATTTTTTTACGGTAGCGGCAGAAAGTGTCAACCCGACCCGGGAGCAAAACGATTGGTTGGCCTGGATGATACGGCGGGTTTTGGGATCCAGGACAATAAGGTTGTCCGTGATGCTGTTGACAATTTTTTCATTGAATACTTTAGATGCCAGCAGTCGGCTTTCAAGGCTTTTTCGTTCGGTAATATCTCTGATATACTCGACGGTCTGGATGGTGTTGCCCTTGTCATTTTTTATCGGGCAGGAGTGGATTTCGTAAATGCCATGACCACCGTTTGGTTTGGGAATCTGTTTTTCCCGTATCTGCGGTTTACCGGTGAGGAAAGTCTTTTCCACATGGCATTCCGGACAAATTGCCGTTCGGTTGTAAAACACCCCATAGCAATGCTTTCCGACAATCTGAGATATGGGGAGTTTAAAGAGGGTTTCCAAGGCCTTGTTTGCCTTCAGAATCCGAAAGTCGCGATCATAAATTGTAAAGGGATCTGTAACGCTGTCAAAAACCCTTTCGAGGAATTGTTGGTCATAGGTAATCATAGCGACCTGGAGTTTCATTGACAACAATTAGGTTACGCCAAATTCGTCCCCTTTTGCCAAATGCTCGGGTTTCACATCTTCAAGAGACTTAAAAATCAGGCATCGCCAGATGTTAAAATGACGTCTACAAACTTTTTCCAGCTGATTTTTTTATGTTGACGCCGTTAGTTCCCGTATAGAAGTGGAACGCTCTTGCCGTGGACACACCCGGGTCGGCAGCACCTCTGGTTCTACCGGTTGTGCATTGACCGCTTTCAATGGGGGTGGTTACAACATCTCAAGCTTCATTGGCAAATCCCCATCTCGCCCCCCGATGATGAATGGAGGTAACATGGCATTTAAATGATGGTTCCGGTTTTCATCGAGGGGAAGATGGGGGGTAAATTTATTCCTTTTTCGTATCTCAAGTTCCATTGTAAAAAAAGTGGACGCTTTTCCGGCTTTGGTTGGAATTGGAAGTTCCCTGCAGCCTCGCAAGTCGGAATTTCCATTTCACAACAAAAAACCGATTGTTAGGGGAGCAGAAGGTTTTCTACGCGCAATTTCATCTTTTGTTCCAAGTCGACGTTTAGAAATCGTAATCATACGCTTCGTCATAGGCCGGTTTAATATCTTTCATCATCACCACGAGATCCACAGGCATGTTTTCCCTATCTTTAACCAAGTTTGGGATAGACGCTTCCACGAAAAATCCGGCTTTTTTGAAGGATATCAACGTCGATTCTTTAACTTCAGGAATCTCGGCAATGAGTTTTTCAATTCCGAGTTTATAGGCAATGCGCGAGAGTTCATGGAGCATCAGACTTTCCAGACCCGCGTCTCGATAGTCTTTATGTACGAAAATCCGCACAGTCCCCAAGTGCCATTTCCAGCCGAAACTTCGCCGATTAATGGTGGCATCGGCAATAATGAGGTCATCTTTCAAGGCCAGTATGGGCAGGGTCTTGCCATAATCAAGATGTTTTGCCCATTTTTCAACAACGAGCCTGCTTCTAACATCATCGCGCAAATATCGCGCTTCTTCTTTGGAAACCGATTTGAAAAACTCATACAGAGCATCCTGGTCTTCAGGGATCATCGGACGAAAAAGTACTTTGGTTCCGTCCTTGAGTTTCATTTCTTTTTGGTACGTGATCAGATCAATTTTTGGATAGATACTGGTATCCAACATAAGGATCACCTCCTTCCAAGTTTTTAGGTTTGATCAATGGACTTCTCTCCCCTAACGTGAACTTTAATCTTTTCGATTTCGAGGTACGAGTATGATCCAGATTTATAATTTGGTTTACGCTACAGCCTGTCGAATCGGATCTGTTTTGAAATAGCTTCTTCTATTTTTTCACCTTAATCCGTCACCTTGCATAGGCGTATGGCGCGTTAAACTGCTCGATCAAATTTTTTGATAAGAAGCCTCCATTTCCCGGCGATCGTCCATATCCATCAGAACCCTTTCCCTGGCCCTATCAATGCCGAGGGCCCTCCGCTTTTTATCGATATGGGCGATCATCTTATGGGCATGTTTGATCGGATCCGGTTCAATATCCCACATACCACCATAAATTTTTTCCAAATCCTTGCAGATATAGTCATGGAAAACCGGCGCCCCGGAGGTGGGCAGGGTAACCCCAAAGACCGTATACACCCCCGATGAAACAAAATAATGGCCGATACTAATGGCCTTTTCACTCATCCACTCGGGCGCACTGCCGGCGGCCGGCAGATCACAGATGTCTTCTCCCAGTCCGCCGGCCTTGACAACCTCGGTTGCCGCCAGCAGAATCCGACTGTTGTCAACACAGGAACCCAGATGAAGCACCGGCGGAATCCCCACGGTTTCACACACTTCAGCCAGACCCGGTCCACAGAAAACCTGTGCAGTTTCCGGTGTCAGCAACCCTTCCATGGCACATGCGATACCGTTGCAGCCGGTGGTTAGGACAATGACATCGTTTTTGATCAACTCTTTGACAATTGTAATATGGCCCTCATTGTGTTTTGTTCTTGCGTTGTTGCACCCGACCACACCGGCAACCCCCCGAATACGGCCGTTGATAATATTGTCGTTCAAGGTAAAGTAAGATCCGCGAAAGGTTCCGCCCAGATGATATTCGATGGATTCAACACCGAACCCGGCAACCTGAACCCCTTTATGTTTCGGGATCATCACTTCCGTACTCCGGTTCTCAAAGTTGTCGATGGCCATCTTCACGATCCGCTGGGCATCTTCCAGAGCATGATGCTCGTCGAACTCAATGTGAATGACATTGTCTTGCTCCATCTTGGCAATGGGGTGAGTGGTGATCAGCTTGGTGTGGAAACATTTGGCCACGTTGGCAAGATTCTGGAAAATACATTGGATGTCCACCACCATGGCATCACAGGCACCGGTAATAATGGCAAGCTCCTGCTGCAGAAACGTTCCCACCGGAGGTACGCCGTGGCGCTGCAATATTTCATTGGCCGTACAGCAGATGCCGCCCAACTGAATCCCTTTGGCCCCTTTTGACTTGGCATAGTCGACCATTTCTTTGGACTGGGCAACCGCCACGATGATCTCTGACAGAACCGGCTCATGACCGTGAACAATAATATTTACACAATCTTCCTTCATGACACCGAGATTGGCTTCAGACTGGACCGGATAGGGGGTTCCGAAAAGCACATCCTGAAGATCGGTAGCCAGCATGGAGCCGCCCCAACCGTCTGCCAGGGCTGCCCGGGTGCCCTGCTTGATCAGATTCCTGAAATCCTGGTCAACCCCCATATGGGTGCGGTGCATGATTTCAACAATTTCCCTATCGATATTTCTGGGAAGAACGCCGTTTTTCTTCCATTTCTCATAAAGGGCTTTAGGTGCCCGCTTCATGTAAAGGAGTTCACCCACGGGCTTGCCCCACTCATTTAACGCTGTTTCAGCCACCTCGAGAGCGATTTCATCGAGGTCCCGATCGAGCTTTTTACCGTCAACTTCAACCAGGGTTTCAACACCCAGGTGGGGCGCTATCTGTAAGAGCTTGTCAACATCTTTTATCTGGTACTCATCGGATTCCTTTCTGGCTGCAGACAAAAAAACTTCGGCCACACAGCGCCCGTGATCTGAATGGGCTGCGGCGCCCCCTGCAACCATCCGGATAAAATTACGTGCTGCAATGGTATTTGCCGTGGCGCCGCACAGCCCTTTTCTAGTATCTTCACCCTCGATTCCGGCTTTCGGCAAGGGCAAACGGCACGGCCCCATGGAACAGTTTTTACAGCAGGTTCCCTGCATACCGATATTACAGGGTTTCATGGTAACCGCCCGATCAAATACGGTATCAATACCCAGTTCCTGGGCACGGGCAATCATTTCCTGGGTAGCGACATCAATAGAAGATGCCACCGGATCAGCGACCTTTTTCAGTTTGGCGGCTACTGCTTTTTTTTCTTCTGTCATCTCTCTCTCCTTTTTTTGGGTCCGTTCCTCTCAGCACTTTTTAAAACCCCATGGTTGTTGATTTGACCAGGATGATCAATGCCTCCTTCCCGGCATGAAAAATTTTGAGTCCAAAAGCTCTCCTTTCAGATACGCATCCAATACATCTTCCGCCGGTCCGGATATTCCCGATACCACCTTAACTTCCGACGCCATGAGCATTTCTGACAATTGACGTGACACCCCGCCACAGATCAGGACGTCGATGTTAAGGTCCCGGATAAAATGACACCGCCGAGATATATCCCGTTCAAGCAGAAAGGCTTCAAAACGAGAGACCTGCTTTTGCGTCTCGCTTTCAATGATCAGCAATTTATTTGCCGTATCGAGTAGCGGTGAGACCTTATCCTCCCAGATGGTGACAGCTATCCTCATAAAAAATTATCTTCCACCGCTTCTACCCCGGCCACGGCCCATTCCCATGCCGCGACCCATACCATATCCGCCCCCCATACCTACCAAGCCTCGGCCCGCAACGCTTTCCCTCGGCGATGCGACCTGTTCGGACACATCTGCTTTGGCCGTCGGGGTTAACTCGCCATTTTTCAACTTCTGGACGGCGTCTTGTACGATTCCGCTATTTCCTAAATAGACGTCAGTACCCGATGCAGAAAGGGCTTTAACCGCATTGGGGCCGCAACTTCCCGTAATAACGGCCCTGGCGCCTTTGGAGACGACAAACTGGGCGGACTGGATGCCGGCCCCGCCGCCCAAGGCAGCGCTTTGATTATCAAAGACCTTAAAACTCATATCGTCGGTCTCGACCATCAGAAAATATGGACATCTGCCAAACCGCGGATCAATGGGAGAATTTGGATCCTGACCACTGGAACTAACAGCAACTTTCATTTTTGAGTTTCCTTTCCTCGGGTATGATTTTAAAAAAAATTAGGGTTCCCGGAAAATTCCAGCAACAACCGACACACCACTCACCTAAAATAGCATTTTGCATGCCAGGTTGTGAAAAAATGTGATGCAAACAATAACGGATTGAATTAGTAAGAAATATTTGGTAAGAGATGGGCCATGAGAAGTTGTCGGCGCAGGACATTGTTGCAATTATGCAATGCAAAGAAATGCACGAGTGCAAATGTGCAACACTGGTAGATCATTTTTTTCCGGATCGGCCGTTCAGTTTTGGAATTTCAAGGTTTAGGCGCTGTATTCTTCGCCAAAGTGTACTGGGATGGATCCCCATTTGGGCTGCAGTGGCTTTTCGGTTCCAGTTATTTTTCCGTAACATTTCACGAATAAAATCTTTTTCCACAGCATCTAAAGTAAAGGCTTCTTCGCCGGTTTTTGGGGGGGCGGTTATAGTATTGCGGTCTAAACCCTGAAGAAGGTTCTCGGGAAGATTTTCGACTCTGATGAGGCTGTTTTGGCACACCACGGTGGCATATTCGATGATATTTTCCAGTTCACGCACATTCCCCGGAAAATTGTAGGCCATAAGACTGCTCATGGCTTCAGGGGATAGGCCATGGATTTCTTTTCCGCCTAATTTATTATATTTATTGAGAAATCTATCGATCAGCAAAGGAATGTCTTCTTTGCGCTTCCTCAACGGGGGAAGAACGAGTTTGACGACATTAATCCGGTAATACAAATCATCCCGGAACAGACCTTTTTTAACCAGATCCTCCAGGTTTTTATTGGTGGCCGACACGATGCGGACATTGGCTTTTTCCGATTTTGTGGAACCCAGGGGTTCATAGACTTTGTCCTGGAGTACCCGCAGGAGCCGTACCTGGAGCAATTGGGATATATCTCCGATTTCGTCCAAAAAGAGGGTCCCGTTTTCGGCCAACGCCACCCGGCCGGGCTTATCCTTTTTGGCATCTGTAAAGGCGCCCGCCTTATATCCGAAGAGTTCGGATTCTAAAAGCGTATCGGGCAAAGCACCGCAGTTAACGGTGATCATGGGCCCTTTTTTACGATGACTGAGGGAGTGGATGGCCTTGGCAAAGAGTTCCTTGCCGGTACCGCTTTCGCCTTCCAGGAGGATGGTGGCATCACTTTCAGATATGAGTTCCAGCATCCCGAACAGACGCCGCATCTCTTTGTTCTTACTGATGATATCCAGAAATGAATACTGACTGGTCAGTTCCTTGCGCAGCTCTTCTATGACACTTAAATCACGGAAGGTTTCCACGCCGCCGACCACCGTTCCGTTGGCATCTTTCAACACCGCGGTGGAAATGCTTATGGGGATCCGTTCACCGTCCGCATTAATAATAAAAATGGGTTGATTGACGATGGGCCGGCCCGATTCGATGGTCTGACGCAAAGAGCATCGCCGCTCACATATACTCGCCTTGAATACTTCCCAGCAATACCGACCGATGGCTTCATCTTTTCCGATGCCCGTAATCTTTTCTGCTGCGCGGTTGTACGAGGTGATCTTCCAGTCCTTGTCCACGGTAAAAACACCGTCGGCAATACTGTCTATAATGATTTGGGTATAGTTCTCAATTTGTTGTTTCATAACATTTCCGTTGAATACGACAAAAACTTCGACGCCATCGGCCAATTTGCGGAAAGGACACGACCTAGTTGGCGCATAATAATACCCATCTCAAATACGATTAAAT
>JAHECI010000033.1:15787-17234 GCA_024641825.1 Desulfobacterales bacterium
CGATAATTACGCAAAAATTGTTCAGGACAATCTTGAAAGACTTTATGGAAATCTCCCCGATGACCTGGCCCGGACTTTACCCGCCCAACAGGATGGAAAAAACTTTTTGTTCAAAGCGTTTGGGGAAAATTGTGAGATACGGCCCGAAGGAATCTTTCTGGGCCGGGCCCGGCAGACCGGCGTCGTCGGAATTCTGATCTCCCTGTATGCCCTCAATGCCAAACCTGACACCTGTTTGGTAGCGCCCCTAAAATCTTTCAAGGAGTTACCCAACAGTATGCCCTATGCCGGGGCTTTTGTGACCCACACCCAACAGATTCTGGTGCCCCATGTTGAAGACATCGAAAAATCCCGTGGACGGATTATCGAACAACTCAACGGAAACAACGCGCCGGCGGGTGTGGAAGGAGACTTTTCCTTTGTGGTGTATCCGCTGCCGAAAATAGCCCTATGCTATATCTTCTATGAAGCCGATGATGATTTCCCCCCTTCCGCCACCTGTCTTTTTTCAAACAACGCCCTTTCGTTTTTATCCATAGATGCCTTGGCAGACGTTGGCGAATACACCTCAAAAAAAATCCTCGACATATCGACTTCTGGTTAAAATCATGCCTTCTCACAATTCATTGGGAAAAAAGTATTACGCCGAAACGGTCAATTGATCTTCGGGAAGGGAGGCATCCGGGACAATCTTGAGCGATTGAATGTGAAATCGTTTTTGAAGGGCGTCGACGTTCTTGTTTTTTAAACCCCTCATTTTAGATATGCTCCGTGGATGGACCTTTATGGTCACGGTATCCTCCAGGACGCTTCGTTTTTCCATAACTTCTGCGGCCATGTCCATAAAGATTTCAGCGTGGACCATATGCCCGAAGGCCGGATGATAGGGCCCGGACAATAGGGTGGCCCCTTTCTCGAGATCCTCGGAAGCCTGAAGGCCCATACGAATCACCGGAATCGCCTTATTTTTGTAATAAAGGTAAAGATCTTTTACATGGGCGACACATCGTTCAAGGGACCAGGGGGTATATTTTCCTTGGGAATACCAACGTCCAAGGCGGCTGTTTTCAAGAACAACCGTGGGATAAATCCTGACAAAATCAGGAACGAGGTCTGCAATTCTTTGTGCGGTATAAAAGGATCCGGCTTCATCATCCCCCGGCAGCCCCACCATGGTCTGGAGACCGACGGTATAGCCTTTCTCTTTCAACAGCCCCACCGCCGTGACCGTGTCTTCGGCCGTATGCCCCCGGTTTGCCATGGCCAGCACCCGATCATCCATAGATTGGACACCGATTTCAACGGTGGAAACCGGATAGTCTGATATAATTTCAAGATGTTCTCGGTCAATGGTATCCGGTCGGGTGGAAAAACGAATGCTGTCAACGCGACCGTTTTTTACGAATTTCATCGTGAGGCCAAGGAGGCGCCGGATGGCGTCTTTCTT
>JAHECI010000285.1 GCA_024641825.1 Desulfobacterales bacterium
TTGGAACTTAGTTTTCTTTTATCCATGACCCGGTACACGTTTTCCACCACCACGATGGCATCGTCTACCACCAGGCCGATGGCCATGATCAGGGCAAACAGGGAAAGGGTGTTGGCACTGTATCCCAGGACCAGTAGAACCGCAAATGTACCGATGAGCGAGACCGGGATGGTCACCGTCGGCACCAGGGTTGCCCGCCAGTCCTGCAGAAAGATGAAATTCACGAACAGAACCAGAAGGAAGGTAATGACAAGGGTCAGCTTAATTTCGTGAATGGCTGCCGAAACGTATTTGGTGGTGTCGTAAAAGACAACGTATTGGACATCGCTGGGCTGGCGCTCGGCAAGGTGTTCGAGTTCGGCCCGCACGGCTTTCATGGTGTCCAGGGCGTTGGCGTTCGAGGACCGGTAGATGCCGATGGCCAAGGATTCCTGACCGTTAAAAATCGATCGGGTGAGATAGGATTTGGCGCCGAGTTCCACTCGGGCCACGTCACGAACCCTTACCAAACCGCCTTGATCGTTGCTGCGGACGACAATGTTTTCAAACTCAACGGGATCATCAAGCCGTCCCTTGGCCCGGAGGGTGTACTGGAGTTGCTGGCCGGTGACGGCGGGTGCCGTCCCCACGGACCCAACGGCGGCCTGGATGTTTTGCTGGCGAATGGCCTCGATTACGTCATCGGCGGTCAATCCCCGGGCGGTGAGCCGTTCCGGGTCCATCCAGATGCGCATGCTGTATTCAAACTCGCCAAAAATATGGACATCGCTGACACCGTTGATACGCACCAGGGCATCTTTTATATTTTGGCTGACGTAGTTGCTCAAAAAAAGTTTGTCCCGGGTGCTTTTGGGAGAATAGAATTCCACTGCACCCAATATGTCGGTGGATCGTCTGCGGACATCAATCCCCTGATTGACCACCGCCTGGGGCAGTTTGGAGGTGGCCAGCTGCACCCGGTTCTGCAGGTTGACCTGGTCGATGTCCGGATCGGTGCCCACCTCAAAGGTGACGGCCAGGGTATATCGCCCGTCGTTGGAGCAGGAGGATGACATGTAGAGCATTTTGTCCACACCGTTGACCTCTTTTTCAATGGGTGCGGCCACATTGTCCGCCACAACCTTGGCATTGGCGCCCGGGTAGGTGGCGGTGACCCGGATCTCCGGCGGGGTAATCTGGGGATACTGTGCCACGGGAATGTTGAACAGCGCAATGAGTCCGGCCAGGGTGACGACGATGGATACCACCAAGGCCAGGCGCGGGCGTTCGATGAAAATTCGTGAAAACATGCATTACCTCCCTTGTTGTTCTTCGGCGGCAACGGTTTTCACTTCCTGGCCCGGCCGGACTTTTTGGACGCCTTCGACGATGACGTTTTCATTAAGGGCCAGACCCGATTCGACGGCCCAGTTGACGCCGACCACAGGTCCGGTTTTAACTTGTCGCACGGAAACTCGATTCTGGTCATCTACCACCAGGACATAGGGTCCGTCGTGGTCTTCCAGAACCGCTGACTGGGGCACCACCATCATGGTATTGGGTTCGCTGCGGGCAACCAGGACGGTGACATATTGTCCCGGAAGCAACGTGTCGTCGGGGTTTTCAAACACCGCTCGGACCACGATGGTGCCGGTGCTCGCATCAACGGTATTGTCCACGAAATCCACCCGGCCCACGGTTTTTTGAATTTGACCATCGGACAGTTTGATTCGTGGGGCCAGCCTGGAATGTTTTTTGTCCTTGGCGGTGTCATTAAGGGCCGTTTTGATGGCCACCAGATCGTTTTCGCTGATGGAAAAAACCACCCGGATGGGATCGATCTGAACAATCCGAGCCAAAGTTCCGGAACCGGGATTCACCAGGTTGCCCCGGGTAAAGACGGTTCGGCCAATCCGGCCGTTGATGGGCGCTGTGATCGAGGTATACCCCAGGTTGATTTGTGCGATCTGAAGGTTTGCCTTGGCCTGCTCGAGCTGCGCACGGGCCCGGAGTTCCTCGGCCACGGCATTGTCCAGATCCGTCGCGGATACCCCGCCGGAACGGACGGTTCGGGCCCGCTGAAGATACTGGCGGGCCTTGTTGAGGGTCGCTTCGGCTTGGGCCACTTGGGCTTTGTCGGCATCCACCTTGGCCCGGTAAGGTGCCTGCTCGATAACATAAAGCAGTTCACCGGCCTGGACATCACTCCCTTCCCTGAAGTTGACCTTTTCAAGAAATCCCTCTACCCGGGCTCGCAGGTCAACGCTCTGGATGGCCTCCGCGTGGCCCACATATTCCGTCGGCGGGTTAATATCCTGTTCAATGACGGGTGCGACAGTTACCAACGGCGGCGGGGCGGCACCCGGTCCGGGACCTGCCCCCGTCACACCAGAGGGTAAAACCAACATCACGAACAGGCTCAGCAACAGGACAACCGGGCCGAGGAAAATGACACCGGCGTTGGCGGATTCCAAGCACGGATACGGGTAACCGGCAGGCATCACAGGGGATGTCGATGGAAAATTATTCGAGCTAAACGTGTGTTGCATTATTTCTGATCCTCCTACGTGCGTTATCATCTTTACGGTTCAGAGATTTGTTCCTGCCGTGAAAGACTCCGGCGACAAAAATTTTCAACTTCCGAATACATGTTAGGATGAATGCTAAAACTCGGCATGATAATTTTAAATCTGCTCAAACCGATTAACATGCCTCGGACAATGAAAGTCGTCTCTTCAAGGGGAACATCTTTGATGGAGCCGTCATTTCGACCGCGATCGATGCATTTTTTAACTTGATTGAGTGCAATGGTCATATGTTCGGCCATAAGCTTTCCCGCCTCTGAATGGGGCGAAGTGAAGTCGGCCGGCAAATCACGTGACAACACTTTAAATTTTGTCGATTCATTTTCCGCAAATGCGAAATGAAAACGTACCACAGCCAACAAAGCATCAAGTCCGGTTTCAGCCTTTTTTATAAGTGTTTCAATTTCCAGCAAATAAACTTCAGAAAGTTCTGCGAAGATATGGGTGAGAATTCCAGCTTTGTTTTTAAAGTGGTGAAAAATCAGCCCCTCCGCAACCCCGGCTTTTTTGGCAACCGCCGAAGTCGGTGTTGCAAAGTACCCATTTTTGGCAAATAGGATTACAGCAGCATCGAGTATATCGTCCTTTCGGCTCATGGTAGGTTCCTTTGTTGTTAAAACATATCTTGATTGAGTAATCACTTAATATACGGGAGCCCAATATCGTTGTCAAGATCTCTCATTCATCTAAATATGTCCTGCGGTCACCGGGAAGATGATCCCCAGAAAACAACGGGGGGTATTGAAACTGATTTTCGTGTTTTTCCTTGGCAGGGGTTTTGTCATTTTCCGATCGTGCTTCAAATTCAATGGGAGCCTCGGCTAAAAACTTCTTGAGACGGTCAAGACAACCCGTTCATCGGCCGGGCCAATATTATCACTCAGCCAAACCCTTTCGTCGGTATTGTGGTAGCTGACATCAAGACCGAATCCCTTGAGTTCGGTGGAAAGACCGATCCTCCAATGGGTATAGTCATACCCGTTTCCACCATTAAGACCCCATCCGTTGCCGGTGGACTTGTCCCCTTCAATATCCTGGTAACCGATCTCAAAACCCAGGGTCAGATTTAAAGGCAGTGTAAGGTCGAGGGTACCGTTCACGTAGTTAGATGCACCGTCTTCACCGCTGTATTCCGGAGAATAGGCATATTCGATGCCGATTTTCGGTGAAAGTGCAACGGCAAGTTGGTATTTCAATTTAACAATAAATTCAACATAATCGTATTCAGCTTCATCGTCATTTGCGCCGGGATAGTGATAGTAATAGGCTGAGAAATCATAGGTTAACGGATCAAGATCTCCGGAATAACCGATGTAAAAGTCTGTCTCTATATCGCTGCCGTTCGGATCCCAATCTTTCCAGTTGGTGGCCCATATCCCTAAGTAAATCCCATTGGGATGGGCATAGTCAAAACTGCCCTGTACCGCAGGGTCGCCGTCGGTGAAAGAAATTCCCCTGAAAACATAATCGGAGGTCAAGGCAAGGGTTGCACTGAAATTTGATTTGTCAAAAGCACCCTTTTCGGCGGGTGCGTCCTGGGCGAAGGTAATTCCGCTGATCCCTGTAAGGATCCATACAAACAATATGAAGCATATGAATTTTTTCATTTTAATGTCTCCTAACAAATACGGTGAAGTTTCATCGGGAAGTCACAACACGAAATAGACTGAGCCCGAACGGTTCCAAAACCTCCGATACAGAAAGGTTTTTAATCTAAGCCGCTGTCGAAAATCAAAAAGTTCACGTATGTGTTCATACTATACCGAAGATTGGTATCAGCGCACAAGATTAATATTCATGCTCTCTTCGTTGAATTCTGGATCTCCCTCGCCGGACGGATAATTAATCGTCTTCTTCGAATTTAGACAACCATTCTTCATTTATAAAGCTCAAGGTTCTCTGTCCGCTTTCAAAATCAAAATCATCATCGGTCAGTTCGAATCCGTTTTCCGCAAGGCATGCT
>JAHECI010000286.1 GCA_024641825.1 Desulfobacterales bacterium
CGGGCTTGGAGGGGATGGGCGCAGTCCTGGCCTTTGAGAACGGAACACGGGGTATGGGGCAGACACAGGGAACACTCGCCGGCGGCAAACCCCATGGCCAAGGGGAACCCCATGTAAAAAGCTCGGCCTTCCAGTTTGGCGACAATTTCTTTATGTTTGAGTTCGGTGGCAACATGCTGTTTGCGCCAATGGTCCCCCACGAAATTCTCAACCTTGGCATCCAGCTGGAGTAAAATTCCGTGCTGGAATTCCGAGACAATCTGTTTTGTGACGTCGGGAGTCAAAGGATTGTGGGGCGGACACATGATACTGCTGCCATAAAACTTGCATGCCGGGATAAAGCACTTGGCCCATGCGGTGGTCCGAATGACCAGGTCCGATGTCGATACGATCACCGCCCGATGGGCCCCTATGGTTTCGGCAAATCGCCTCAGTTCTTCGAGTTTTTCCATCGTGTTCATGGGGATTCCTTTCTCCTCTCAAACCCTTTACGTCCCTTTTTTTGGCGCCACCCGGAATCGTTAAAAATGGGTCCGGTGTCGATCCATATAAGATTCGGCTCATCCGGTCCAGATCCCGGTTTTGGCCAAAATAAAGCGCACGGCCAGCAAGGTGGTGATCGACAGAGCCCCAGCGCCGATGAGATTGAGCAGCCATCCGTTGCGATGGCCTTTGGCCCATTGCTTCTGGTTGAGCAAAAAAAGCAGGATAAAGACCACCAAAGGCGTACCGCAGAGACCCAGGGCCAGCATGACCACCAGCAATATCAAGAAACTGCCCTTTACCAACGGTCCCACAAGACTTATCAGACATCCAAAAAAAACAACACCCTTGAACCGGGGATCCCGAACGCTGATGGTCCATTTCATTTTGTCGGCAATGAAATAACCGGCAGCCAGATAGGTGGGCATGATGGTGGAGAATACGGCGGCCCAGAAACCGGCCAGAAAGATACCATGGGCATAAACCCCCAACACCGGTTTGAGGGGTCGGGCCAGATCAAAGGCTGTTTTAACTTCGATTCCCTGGGGATGCAGCACCGACGCCGCCGCCACAAATAGGGTGACACTGTAAATACCGAAGGCCAAGAACATGGACAGGAAGGTGTCCGTCCAAGCCAGCCCCATCTCCTCAGGTCCCCAGTTTCGGGCGTTTACGTTATAGGTATGCATGGCGATGATGGTCACGTGAACGGCACCCCCCATAATTCCGGCCATCATCAGCGCGCCTTGGGAACCGGGGGTAAACGTGGGAACCAGCCCTCTGGCCATCCCGCTCAGGTCGGGTCTTATCTTGATCACGGTGACGACAAAGCAGACCACCACCATGGATACCAGGATCTTGCAGACCCTTTCCACCCAACGGTACCCGCCGATGCCCACCAGGAAAAAAATCAGAACCACATAGATCAGAGACCACCAGGGCGTAAGCACCCCCGTGACAAGGCCGGTGGTTTCCACAAGGGCCTTCATCAACACCGCGGCTGCCAGCCAGGTCGCCAACAGCGCATCGATCATCAAGATCCAGGCCCAACCGTTACCCCAGCGCTCCTCCACCAGGGCGATAATCCCTTTTCCGCCGATGAGCCCCACTTTGGCTGCCATGAATTGTACCACAAAGGCCAAAAGAGCGCTTAATACCACCACCCATAACAACTGGTACCCGTAATGGGCACCGGCCATGGAGACACTGGCCATGGTGGCCGGCCCACAGGCCACCGCGCTGATAACCCAAGCAGGCCCCATCTGCCGGAAAAATCGGCCAAAGACGGCGGGTTCACGATGATCTGAGTTCCTTGGGGATTGCATCTGGGAACCTCTTATAAAAAAACCCGGTGAACGCTCATCCAGTGTTTAATCCGGCTTTATCATATAAATCAAAAAAATGATGGGTGGGACCATGACCGTGCCCGATGGACAACGAATGTTCGATGGCACCGGTGATGTAGGCCTTGGAAAGGGTTACGGCTTCAAAAAAACTTTTTCCCAATGCCATGTTGGCGGCAATGGCCGAAGAAAAGGTGCATCCCGTGCCATGGGTATTCTTGGTTTTCACCCAGTGACTTTTCAGCGCCTTGAATTCCAGACCGTCGGAGAGGATGTCCGTGGCGCGGTCTTCTTTAAGGTGCCCCCCTTTGACCACCACTTTTTTGGCGCCCAGCTTCAGGATGTCAAGGGCCGCTTGTTTCATATCCTCCACAGTGGCAATTTTTCTGCCGACGAGGGCTTCAGCTTCGTAGATGTTGGGCGTGACGACTTCCGCCAACGGAAAAAGATAGTGTGTCAAAGCATCCTGGGCATCTTGATTGAGCAAACGATATCCGCTTTTGGAGATCATCACCGGATCGAGAACGATCGGCGGCGGTTTTACAGCTGTCAGTGCCGTTGCAATGGTCTGGATCAGCTCGATACTTGACACCATTCCGATTTTTACGGCATGGATTTTTACGTCATCAAACAGGCAAATAATCTGATCGTGCACGATCTTTGGCAGTATCTCCTGAATGTCATACACTTTCTGGGTATTCTGAACGGTTACCGCGGTGATGGCGCTCATACCGAAAACACCATGTGCTTGAAATGTTTTTAGATCCGCCTGGATTCCGGCACCGCCCGAAGCGTCGGAACCCGCAATGGTAAGGGCGACTCGCATGAAAAACCTCCTGACCCGGGTAGATCGGCATTGGGTCAATTTATTGAGAAATTACGATATTCGCAGGGAATTGAAAACCGATGAAAAAATGGCGGAGTAGAAAAACGTGATGGAACTGCTCTCCGATTTCCCTACGACAGTGCGAACTGTATCAGGTTCAAAGGGTATGCTCTCAGTTCTGCGATAAAATCAGAACACCCCTATCCGGATTTTGATCATCCCCTATCAGGCTGAAAAAAAATTAGCAAGTTTTTTGTTATCCACCCACCGGTTACCTGTTTGACAAACAGAGATACTCGTGTTAGCAATCAGGCATTGAGTCACTGGGGGAGCCGAATGCACATCGGCTGAGAGGAGGCGGTAGGCCTCGACCCCTGGAACCTGATCCGGATCATGCCGGCGTAGGGAAGTTGATAAAAACACATCTTTATTTTTCCTTCCTTTCCCCGGCCTCGATCCATGCGGAAATAATTCCATTTTTTAAACAATCTGTATATTGCACCATGAATAACAGCACCAAAACCGTTGCCGGGCAGGAAAAACGTCCATCTGCGCCGAGCGTTATTCTGGAAAATGTATCTTTTTCATATCCCGGCGAACAGATCTTTCGCGATTTGAATTTTACCGTGAAGGGCGGCCAGTGGACGTGTCTCATCGGTCCCAGTGGTTGTGGGAAATCTACCTTGCTCCGATTGATTTCCGGGACCCTTCGTGAGAACTTTTCCGGCAGAATTCACTTCAGCGACGGGAACAGCCACACGGGACGTACCGCCTGGATGGCCCAAAAAGATTTGCTGCTCCCCTGGTTGAGCGTTCTGGATAATGTCTGCCTGGGGTCACGTTTGCGGGGCGAAATGTCCCATGAGAAACGGCAAAAAGCGATTTCACTCCTCGAAGATGCCGGCCTGGGCGAATATGGAGATTCACTCCCTTCAGCGCTCTCCGGTGGCATGCGCCAACGGGTGGCACTTTTACGGACGCTCATGGAAGAACGTCCGGTTATCCTGATGGACGAACCGTTTTCAGCACTCGATGCCTTGACAAGACTCAAACTTCAGGACCTTGCAGCCCGCCTGGTTGAAGGTGCGACCGTTTTAATGGTGACCCATGATCCTTTGGAGGCATTGCGTCTTGGGCACAGGATATACGTGATGACCCACCGGCCGGGAACGTTGAGCAAGGTCCTGATTCCCCCCGGGTCCCCGCCCCGGGAGCCCGGCGATCCTGCCATTGTATCTTTACAGGCGAAATTGCTCCACCGGCTTGTGGGAGGGGACACCCCATGAGAATCATACGTCTTATTTTCATCGCCGTTGGATTGGTCCTGGTATGGCAGACCATTGTCCTTTTGACCCATGCCCCCCCCTATATTCTGCCGGGACCCCTAAGTGTCGCCAAAGCCGGGTTGACCCATGCAGGGCCCTTGTTCGATCATGCCATGACAACCTTGGTTGAAATTGTTGCCGGCTTATTCCTCGGAACATTATTGGGGACCCTAAGCGCCCTGTCCATGATTGCGTCCTTTTCTCTCAAAAGATGGCTCCTCCCCGTACTGGTCATCAGTCAGGCGATCCCTGTATTTGCCCTTGCGCCCCTATTGGTCCTCTGGTTCGGATACGGTATGAGCTCAAAGATTGCCATGGCTGTCCTGATAATTTTCTTTCCGGTCACAGCAGCGTTCTATGATGGATTGCGCAGTACAGAACCCGAATGGCTGGAACTTGCCCGGGTTATGAACGCAAAGCCCCTTGCGGTAATTCGGCAGATCCGGGTTCCTTCGGCACTGCCTGCATTCGCTTCAGGCCTCCGGGTGGCCACTGCGGTCGCCCCCATCGGCGCCGTTGTCGGGGAATGGGTCGGGTCCAGCA
>JAHECI010000287.1 GCA_024641825.1 Desulfobacterales bacterium
AAATGGGAATCGACCTGGACGAACTGGAGGAAGAGGAATGGGATGCCGGTCTCGGCAACGGCGGTCTCGGGAGATTGGCGTCCTGCTATATGGATTCCATGGCCTGCCAAAATTTGCCGGGGTACGGATACGGCATCCGATATGACTTTGGGATTTTTTTTCAAACCTTAGACAACGGTTACCAGCGCGAGCAATGCGACAACTGGCGACGGCGCGGAAATCCGTGGGAAATCCAGCGCCGGTCGCATCTTCAAGAGATCCGGTTCTACGGCCGATCCGAATCCTACACCGACCAAGAGGGGCGGATTCGATACCGCTGGGTGGACGGCGAAGTCGTAATGGCCATGGCCTGCGACATTCTTATTCCCGGTTACGGCGACGATTATGTTACCAACATGCGGCTGTGGGCCGCCAAATCCGGCCGGGAATTCAACCTGAAACACTTCAACCAGGGAGATTACATCGGCGCCGTCGAAGCCAAGGTATTTAGCGAAACCATTTCCAAGGTGCTTTATCCCAGTGACGAGGCCGAATCCGGAAAGGAACTCCGGCTCAAACAGCAATATTTTTTCGTTGCCGCCACCCTGCATGACATTATCAGACGATACAAAAAACAGAACCGGTCTTTTTCCGATTTTCCAAGTTTTGTGGCCATTCAATTGAACGACACCCATCCGTCCGTTGCCATTCCGGAACTCATGCGTCTGTTGATGGACGATGAAGGCCTGGAATGGGAAGACGCCTGGAGCATTTGTGAAAAAACCTTTGCATACACCAATCATACGGTTATGCCTGAAGCACTGGAAACCTGGCCGGTGGATCTGATCGGAAGACTTTTACCCAGACATTTGGAAATAATATACGAAATTAACCAGCGTTTTCTGGATGCCGTCAGAAAAGGCTTTCCGGACGATCCGCATCTCCCGGACAGACTTTCCCTCATTCAGGAGGGAACCGTGCGAAAGGTCCGCATGGCTCATCTGGCGTTGGTGGGGAGTCATTCCGTCAACGGGGTTGCCGACCTTCATACCCGGATTCTGAAAGAAGGCTTGTTCAAAGATTTTGATCGAATTTTTCCGGACCGAATCAGAAACGTCACCAACGGCATCACGCCGCGCCGATGGATGCATCAGGCAAATCCGTCTCTTTCCCGGCTGATTACATCGGCCATCGGTTTCGACTGGATCTGCGATCTCAGGCAACTCAAAAAGCTTATACCTTATGCCGACGACCCTGAATTTCGCAAATCCTGGATCAAGACAAAGCAAGAAAACAAAAAGCGGCTTGCCCGTTATATTTTGCGTAAAATCGGATTGGGGGTAGATCCGGAAACCCTGTTCGACGTGCATGTCAAACGACTGCATGAATACAAACGCCAGCTTCTCAATTTGCTTCACGTGGTCACGCTGTATCATCGCATCAGGGAAAATCCTCAGGCCGACGGGGTCTTTCGTACCGTTATTTTTTCCGGCAAGGCCGCCCCTGCCTATTATAAGGCCAAAAGTTTCATCAAACTCATCAACTCCGTTGCGGATGTCGTCAACAACGACCCGGCAATTCGGGGAAAACTCCGGGTTCTTTTTCTTCCCAATTACTGCGTATCCCAGGCCGAAAAAATCATTCCGGCGGCGGACGTGTCGGAACAAATTTCCACAGCAGGCATGGAAGCTTCAGGAACAGGGAATATGAAAATGGCGCTCAACGGGGCCCTCACCATCGGAACTCTGGACGGTGCCAATGTGGAAATCATGGAAGAAGTGGGCCGGGAAAATATTTTCATCTTCGGATTGACGGCTGAAGAGGTCGTTGCCCTGCGGAACGGCGGTTATGATCCCAAAAAGCATGTGGAGAATGATCCGGAGCTGAAAAAGGTTCTCGATATGATCGGATCGGGATTTTTTTCGCCCGACGAACCCGGACTGTTTACGCCGATTGTCAGGACGCTTCTCGATGAAGGCGATTACTATATGTTGCTGGCCGATTACCGGTCTTATGTAACAGCCCAGGAAGAGGTGGGCCGCGTCTTTTTAAATCAGGAGGAGTGGACCCGGCGATCCATTCTAAATACCGCACATATGGGCAAGTTTTCCAGTGACAGGGCTGTTCTGGATTATGCGTCCAATATTTGGAACGTACAGCCCGTTTTATGATCAATAACTGATGCATCGGGGTGTTTTTATTTGTCGAATCGCTCCATGGATAATTTTTTTTAAAAAACATTATCCATTTCGCTTATACACATGTGCTGCGTGTGTTCACAGGGTGTGCTTTTTCGTGTAGCGATATTGGCGGAGTGGCTTCGTCATTTCAATGGCTTAGCAGTGGGGGAGACCGCGGCTCTCGCATGCTTTTTGCGAGAGAACGCGGAGGGGGCAGGAATGCCACCGCTGCTAAGTCTTTGAAATGACCAGACACGTAGACACCGGAGTGAAACGAAAGAGCACACCCTGTGAACACGTACATTTGTATTTACAATAAAAACTCACCGGCTCCTCAAAATAAATGGGAGGTCGGGAAGTTTCGCGAAATTCGAAGCAATCAAGGAGACCATAGGAGAAAATTTTCATGACCATGACAAAAACTCCGAACGAGAATTCCAATTCCGTATCCATTGTCAGGCAGCCGATTTTTGACAAAAAGAGACGACTGTGGGGCTATGAAATATTCTGCGTGGGAATCGTTGAATCAACAGGCCCGGGACATTCGGAAGAAAGCGTTGCCGTCAATGTGGCATCCAGCGCCTACATCGGATTTCAGCAGATTATGGACAGAGGGAAAAAAGTCATGGTGAATTTCAATGAAAAGAGCATTCTGGAAAACCTTCCCTATGCTTTCCCGCAACATCTCGCTGCTGTCATGGTTACGGAGGACATGGTCGGCCGGCCGAATGTTCTGGATGTATTGAGCCGATTGAAATCCGACGGATATCTCATTGTTGTCAGGGGATTTACGGGAAATTCCGTGTGCGACCCTCTTTATCGAATGGCCGATATCATCGGTACGGACGTGTCCGAGAGGCAAAAGGACGAACTCACCGGGACCCTCGAACTCGCCCGCCCCTATGATGCTCTCTTGCTGGCCGCTCAAGTGACGGAACCGGTACGTTTTGAGTTGTGCAGAGAATTGGGTTTTTCCCTTTTTCACGGGTCCTTTTTCAAATCGCCGGAAAAGATCACTGTCCGGAAGTTCACCTCCGGCGAAGTTTCGCGGTTCAACCTGTTGCAGGTCATTGAAAAAGATCAGCCCGACTTCGACCAACTCGCAAAAACCATCCAGACGGATGTTTCCATCAGCTTTCGTCTCCTGGCGTTTCTGAATTCATCGGCCTTTGGTTTGCCTCAGAAAATAAAATCCATCCGTCAAGCCATTTTACTGCTGGGATGGCAGAAAATAAAAAACTGGCTCCGGGTTGTGCTTTTATCCGATATGAGTCGGAGCATAGACGTTTCGGAACTGGTTCTTTTATCAGCACAACGGGGAAGGTTTCTGGAACTCGTGGCCAGGGAGCATGATTTCTGGGGATTTGATCCGAACAGCCTGAACCTTCTGGGTATATTTTCTCTTTTGGACGCGCTGCTCGGCATTCCCATGACAGAAATTGTGAAGTATTTGCCGTTGGAAGACAAACTCAAGGCAGCCTTGTGCAGGGAGCCGAGCAATGAGTATTTGCCGCTGCTTCATCTGGCCGGATATTTTGAAGAGGCAAGGTGGGCGGAAGCAGAAAAGATGATTCAGCAGCTAAACCTTGACGCCGGGAAGGTCAAGGCGGCATTCCAGGCGTCAGTCAATTGGGCCGGTGGATTGGCTGTCCTGCAATCAAATAGTTCCTGAAACCTGAGCCGGGGGGGACGACACCGGCGATTTGGACATAAGATTATCAGAAATCATTTCATTGATTGGTTCCGGCGATACTCATGACGTTCGTTATCGGCCATCCCTTATTTATTTGATCCCTCAGGGTGTTTTTCTTTAAAATCGCTTCATGGATAATCTTTTTTAAAACGCGTGAACTCGTGGCAAGGGTCCGTAAAGAAAGAACAGGAACCAATCTTTGAAAAATCAATTGGTTCGATGTATAATTTATAATTTATTTAAAGACACGATTTCGGCGTGCGCCTGTTCTTTCTAACGATCCCTAAGCCACTCAAACAGCACCCGTTTTAAAAAAGATCATCCATTCCGCTCTCTGAGGCGCAGGCTCTCCGAGCCGGGGGCTAATATTCAAGGATTTCGTAGAGAAACTCCCCGACCCCTCAGGTATTTAAAATTGTAGATCCAAAATATGATGAAAAAAGTAAAATTCAGTTATTGTCTAATTGCCCAATATGCCTTTGACTTTTTTACCGATGTCATCGACCCCTTTTTCTTTACCGATAGTGTCTCCTAATTTCTTTATCGCGTCTTGTCCAAGAGAATCTAAATTGACGCCCATGGAAGAGAGTTCTTTGTTCAAAACATCGGTTA
>JAHECI010000288.1 GCA_024641825.1 Desulfobacterales bacterium
TCCATCCGGGGTCTTAATGTAAACTGGCCCCATCCTGCTGAACAGCTGAAACGAACCGATGGCAATGATTGGGTGTATTATTCGGTGGGTGACAAAAGCAGCGAACATGGCATTATTTCGTGGCTGGGCGAATATTATCTGCCGTGTCTTCCATATACCAGCAACTCAATTTGGGAAGTTAACTATCTCTCGGATCCCAAAATAATGAATGCATTTGCGGCATGGTCACAATTGTATGCGAATTTATATGGGGCGCAAAGAGATGGGCTGCATTCTAAAGCTAAAAACTTAATAGACCTCATTCTAAAGAATGATGACCGGGTGCTGCACCAGCGATCGCAAAAATTGAGTGAAATCATCGGTGGCCCGGTGTCGGTTCTCCCGCCGGATACGCGACATGTCGATTATGAGATAATCCCGCTGATTATTGCAGACGGATGTCTTTATCATTGCGGCTTCTGTTGCGTCAAATCGGCACAAAAATTTCAGGTCCGGCAACGATCCGAAATCCTTGAACAGATTCGACAACTCAAGGCCTTTTATGGTCGAAATCTCGAGAATTATAAAGCGCTATTTTTGGGGAATCATGATGCACTTGCGGCCGGGGAGGAATTGATCTATCTGGCCGCTTCTCAAGCCGGCACGGTTTTTGGCTTGGGAGGTTCATTCACAAAGACGCCCATGCTGTTCTTTTTTGGAAGCGTGGACTCTCTGCTCAACTCTAAAAATGAGTTGTTTGAAAAACTCAATCACCTGCCGTTCTACACGTATATCAACATCGGTTTTGAATCCGTAGACGAGGCGACCCTGGCATTCATTCGTAAACCTGTTGCGGCATCAAATGTTCGCGAAGCTTTCCAGAAGATGCTCGAAATTAATGCTGCCTATGCAAACATCGAGATTACAGGCAATTTTCTTATGGGAGAAACACTTTCACCCGGACATTATCAGTCCCTTGCAGAGCTGCTTCGAGACGCGTCAACGCCTTCAAATGGTAAAGGGGCTATATACCTATCCCCAATGAAGGATAGTCCCAAGAAACGTGAGTTGCTGCCACAATTTTTTGAAATAAAAAATCAGAGTCAATTGCCTGTCTACACCTATCTGATCCAGCGCTTTTAAAAAGGAATGACCATGCTTCAATATAAAGTGAATTTTAATGACTTAAATTGGGAAGAACCATTTGAAGGTGTTAAATGCAAAATTTTTAAGCACGGCGACACGCAATTACGCCTTGTTGTGTACTCAAAAGAAATGCCGCTTCACTGGTGTGAAAAAGGGCATTATGGATACATCCTCGATGGTAAGTTCGAAATTGAATACCAGAATGAAAAAATAATCTATCAAACCGGAGATGGCGTATTTATTCCGGATGGGAAAGAACATAAGCATAGAGCTAAGGTTCTTTCTGAATTTGTAAAAGTAATATTTGTAGAAAATGTATAACCCTGTGCCGGGCGCCGGCCGGGGTTTCGCCGGCGTTCAAACCCGGCCGTTCAGCACCACGATTTCATTGAAAAAATATGAAGAAATACCTTTTCATAGCGGTTATTGCGGTATTGGCATTTGGATACATTCAAGAGCGAAACAGTACAGTTCCTTTTTTTTCGTCATGGTCGCAAAGCGATGACAGCGTTCTCCAGGAGGCATACAACACCCGACAAAGCGGCCTTCAGGTACAAGGCGGCGGCGTTGTAATAAAGATATTGCCGGATGATCTTGAGGGGTCAAGACATCAACGGTTTGTTTTAAGGCTCAGCAGCGGCCAAACATTGATGGTCGTTCATAATATTGATTTAGCCCCCCGAATCAGTCGCTTAAACAGAGAGGATAACGTAGAATTCTATGGTGAATATGAATGGAATGCAAAAGGCGGCGTTATCCACTGGACCCACCACGATCCAAGCGGCCGTCATGTTGGCGGCTGGGTAAGGCATGGGGGCAAAACGTACAAATAGGGCAATAATATAGACGCCGATGATTTTATGCGTTTCATTGAAGAGGGTATGTGATACGTGCTAATCATGCCACGGAAAGCGAGAATAGAGGCACCCGGTGCCCTGGATCATGTGATCGTCAGGAGACGTCAGGTAATTTATCAATCATGAAAAAATCTTCAAAGAACAGATTGACTCCCCGGCAGGCGTCATTGTTTGCCGGCAACACCCTTTTCGATAAAATTGCACGGGCTGTCTGCCATGCTGGAACCCTTCCGAGAAAAGAGCTCCATGAAGCATGGGAAATGGCAAAAAGGGTCCGGCGAAGATACCGGGGCGGGAGGGTTATAGATCTTGCCTGCGGTCATGGCCTTTTGGCGCATATCATGCTCATCCTCGATGACAGTTCAAAGACAGCCATTGCCGTGGACAAAAAAATTCCTTTAAATGCAGGAAAATTGTCCGAGGCATTGATCACATCCTGGCCGAGACTGAAAAACAGAGTCATCTACAATGAAGTGCCGGTCCAGGAGATCACCATTCTTCCGGATGATATTGTGGTCTCAGCCCATGCCTGTGGATCTTTGACCGATTTGATTCTTGACAAGGCCATGGAACAGCATGCCAGGGTCGCGGTTCTGCCCTGCTGTCATGATTTGAAGGAATCTTCCACAGACGGCCTTGAAGGTTGGATGGATAAAACCCTTGCCGTGGATACGGCAAGAGCGATGCGGCTTAGATCAAAGGGATACCGGATCGTGACCCAGAAAATTCCCAACGATATTACCCCCAAAAACAGGCTGCTCATGGGAGAATATGGACGGCCCACATAAACTTTTTAATGGAGAGGAGAGGTTCATGTCTGAATTCAAAGATGTCGCGATCATTAAAAAAGCAAATATTTACTTTGATGGAAAGGTTACCAGTCGCTCGGTTATTTTCCCGGACGGGTCCCGAAAGACCCTCGGAATCATGCTGCCCGGGGAATATGAATTCAATACGGATGATAAAGAAATCATGGAAATTATTTCCGGAGATCTCGACGTGTCTCTGCCGGGAGAGAAAGGATGGAAAACAATTAAAGGTGGAGAAGCTTTCGAAGTTCCGGCTCGATCCAAATTCGGACTAAGGATCAAAACCATAACGGATTACTGCTGTTCCTTTGTCCGTTGAATGGCACCAAAACATTCCCATGCAAATGCGCTTTGACGCCCAAACCCTTGACATGGATTTTCAGAAGAAACCTCCATGGGCGCGAAAGAATGGATTCCATGGTCCGGTCCGGTTGAAAATGCGGAAAAACAGGAACCGCACATACGTGTAACCATCGCTTTCTTTAATGATTGCCTTGAAATATATATGAGGGGTATCATCGTATGCGGGGGGCGTGCAATGGCCACAGGGTCAAAGGAGCCGATATCAATAACGTGGAGTTTACAACAACATCGCCTTTAAGAAACACTCGATTTACCGAATGTTTGATCCAAAGGAATGCCCTCGACAAAGAGGGGTTTAAAGAGTGGGCCTTTTGTCCGGGAATGCTGTTTAATTCAACGGAGAAATGGTGGGGAGATCAGGGGAAGCGCAATACCCGCCATGAGGGATTGGATTTATGCCTCTACAAGGATCGAAAGGACACGATTCTTCGCCTGGGTGAAAAGACAAAGGTTCCCGTAATATATGACGGCAGCGTTGTTGGGATTATCGATGATTTTCTAGGAAAATCGGTGATCATAGAACATTTAATTTCCGACGGTCACAACAACAGATTGTGTACGATTTACGGTCATACGATCCCGGAAGATAATCTTTACGTCGGCAAAATCGTCAACCAGGGGGATGTCATTGCAACCCTGGCGGACTCGAAAATGTTTAAAATAAGAATATTTCCCCATTTACACATCTCACTCGGGTGGACGTCCAAAAAAATCTCCTATGCCGGACTGGATTGGGGAAACATCGGCGCTCCGGATACATGGACGTTTTTGGATCCTCTGGCGTTTATTGACGGGCGTTATCTCCTATTGGCGCGGGAAAAATGTGACCCCATTGCCCCGGGCTTTGACGACCCACAACCGGAACGTGACCCCGCAACCTCTGCCACTTGTCACCCATAGGATGCCACCATGAAACCGAGGATAAGAATAGGGACAGCCCGGACTCCGGACGGAAGCGAGATGGTGCTTTATCAGCATGGCCGTGATTTTTTCATCATGATCAATGGTCAGGATTTGATGAACAGTCGCCAACATGAGTCGGAGCTGGAGCTGGCGAGGCTGGGGTGTGCGCATCTGGCGGGTCGAAAGGCGCCCCGAATACTCATCGGCGGCTTGGGTATGGGCTATACCTTGCGCCAGGCTCTCCATATGCTCGGCCCCGGCGCCCAAGTGGTGGTGGGTGAGCTGCTGGTTGATGTGGTGGAATGGAATCGTGAGTTTTTCGCAGAACTCAACGGCCAGGCGCTGGACGACGAACGCGTCGACGTCAAGACCGGCGATATCGTCGAGCTTATCTCGCGTTCCA
>JAHECI010000289.1:0-3169 GCA_024641825.1 Desulfobacterales bacterium
GTTCCTTACGGTAGACCGGTTCATGATCGGCTTCGGCTTGAAGTATCCAGGGGCTGCACCCGGGGCTGCCGCTTCTGTCAGGCCGGGATGATATATCGACCGGTTCGTGAACGTTCGCCGGAGACCCTGCTCTCTCTGTCAGATTTTTCGGTGGCGTCAACAGGCTACGAGGATATCTCCCTTTTATCTTTGAGTACGGGGGATTATAGCTGTCTTGTACCGCTAATGGAAAATCTCACGTCTCGGTATGCATCCCAACGGATTTCGGTTTCCTTTCCATCTCTGAGGGCGGACACCCTAACGCCGGAACTCATGAATCTTGTAAAAAAGGTCAGAAAAACAGGATTTACCTTAGCACCGGAAGCCGGAAGCCAGCGGCTTCGGGATGTTATCAATAAAAATATCACCGAAAAAGATATTATAGAAACCGTTAAAGATGCATTTCATCTGGGCTGGCAGGTGGTTAAGCTCTATTTTATGATCGGCCTTCCCACCGAAACCGACGACGACTTGCAGGCCATCGTCGATCTTGTAAAAAAGTTGAAACATGTTTGTTTACCCAACCGACGCAAAGCCAAGATCAATGTAAGTGTCGCAACGTTTATTCCAAAGTCCCACACGCCGTTTCAGTGGTCCTCCCAGTTGGCTTTGGCTGATTCGAAACAGAAAATTAACCTGTTGAAGAAACAACTCAAAATGCCGGGGGTTCAATTTAAATGGCAGAACCCTGAAGTCAGTTTCATCGAAGGGATTTGGGCCCGGGGCGACCGGCGTCTTTCCCGCCTATTGGTTGCTGCATACAAGAAAGGATGTAAATTTGACGGATGGAGCGACCATTTTAAATATCCATTGTGGGAAGAAGCTTTTTCCGATGAAGGGATCGATATCGATTTTTTTATGACCCGTGCTCGGGGGATCGCCGAACCGTTGCCCTGGGACCATATCGATACGATGGTTTCAAAAGAGTTTTTAATCAACGAATGGGATAACGCCACAAAAGGTGCGCACACCACGGACTGTCGCAACGGTGATTGTAACCATTGCGGGGTTTGTGATTTTGAGGTTGTTGAACCCAAAGTCTTTGACGACCATAAAGACAGGGTCCCAAAGAACCCTCCGGCAGACCCTAATACGGATACAGTTTACAAAAAATTCAAGGTGTCATTTTCCAAGCTGGATCAGGCAAAGTATTTTGGACATCTTGAACTGGTTAAAATCATAACCCGTGCCATTCGACGTGCCCGAATACCGGTCAAGTTTTCCGAAGGTTTTCATCCAAAGCCGATAATATCCTTTGAAGATCCGCTTCCCATCGGTTTGGAGAGCCTGAATGAAAAATTTTATGTATCCGTGAACGGAGACATAAAATCCCAGACCATTATCGATGGATTAAGCCGGCATTTTCCAAAAGGCCTGCAAATTACAGACTGTCAGCTTTCACCCACAAAGGATTCCCGAAACAATTTTTTACCGTCGACATATTTGGTTACGAAAAATAATGGTTCCTTTAACGAAAAAAACATGGCATCTTTTGTTAAAAATTCTGAATTCATCGTTACCCGCACCAACCGAAAGGGAAAAACCAGCCAATTTGACTTAAAAGAGATGGTAATAAAGATCACCATGCTTTCATCCAACAGACTAGAGATGACGTTGAGATCCGAACCGGGGAAAACAGTGAGACCGTTTGAGGTTCTTGAGCATATTTTTGAATTGAGCAAAGAAGAGATAAAACAGGCCGCTGTCGTAAAAATCTGACAGTACAAATTCAAAGGGGCGAAACCTAATTATAACGATTCGTAAATACAGGAAAAACCATGTATAGAAAAATTATTATAAATGCGGCCGAACATGAAACAAGGGTGGCGCTTCTCGAGGATGGAAACATCGCTGAGCTTTTTATCGAGCGGGGAGATGTTTCAGACATTGCCGGAAATATCTATAAGGGACGGGTGCAACGGGTTCTTCCGGGAATGCAGGCTGCTTTTGTAGATATCGGACTCAAACAGGCCGCTTTTATCTATGTGAACGATGTGATTGGCGGAAACTATAATGAAATTGAAAACTTTCTCATAAAACGAAACAATGACCCAAATGATGCTCAGGACCCCGATACAACCGATTCGTTTTCACCGCTGACACGGCGCGAAAGACATATAGAGGAGCTTATCACCGAAGGTCAGGAAATAATGGCCCAGGCGGCCAAAGCACCCTTGGGGTCAAAGGGGGCTCGGCTGACGACCCATATATCTCTTCCCGGCCGACTTCTTGTTCTGATGCCCACATCCGAACATATTGGAATATCCCGGCGTATCGAGGATGAGTCTGAAAGGCAGCGGTTAAAGGAGATCATAGAATCGATACGGGAAGATAACTTCGGATACATCGTTCGAACCGCCGCCGAAGGTGCCCAAAAAGAAAAACTCGAGTATGAGATGGGGTTTCTAAAGAATTTGTGGGAGAGCATACAAAAAAAGTATTCAACAGCTCCGTCGCCCTCTTTGTTGCACAAAGAAGTCGCGGTGAGCCTTCGTGCGGTTCGGGATCTTTTGGTCCATGAAGCCGAGAAACTGATCATCGATTCCCGTTTGGGGTATGCGTCTATTTTAAGTTTTCTCGATACGTTCAAGCCGAGCCTCAAAGATTCCGTAGAACTGTATGAGGGTTTGGAACCGATTTTTGATGCATATAATTTGGAAGGGGATATTTCCCGTGCTTTAAAAAAGAAAGTATGGCTGAAATCCGGTGGTTATATCGTGATCGAGCATACGGAAGCACTGGTGGCAATCGATGTAAACACCGGTCGGTATGTGGGCAAACACAATTTAGAAGAAACCATTTTAAAAACCAATCTGGAAGCTGTTAAAGAGATTGCATATCAAATCCGTCTGAGGGATGCAGGGGGCATCATCATTATCGATTTTATCGATATGGAAAAAAAATTGAATCAGGAAAAGGTCTTTAATGCTCTATCAGGGTTGCTTAAAAAAGACCGGAGCAAGACCCATGTGCTGCCCATGTCCGAATTGGGGTTGATTCAGATGACGCGAAAAAGGATCCGACAACCCCTCACCAGGATACTGTGCGAGCCGTGCTTTTATTGTGATGGAGAGGGATATCTGATATCCAGGCATACCATATGTTACAATATATTCAGGGAAATTCTTCG
>JAHECI010000289.1:3269-4451 GCA_024641825.1 Desulfobacterales bacterium
TGGTCAAAAAAATAGATATAGAAAAACAGCGAAATGAACAGAGGAGTTTCTTTTGCGCTTTTTTTTTACCAAGGCAGACAGACTATTGAAACGCTCCGAGTTTCTCAGGTTGTCTAATTTCGGAAAAAAATTTCAAAATAAACATTTTATTGCAATATTTTCTCCGGGTCTGTTTCAAAGGTCTCGCCTTGGTGTCACTGTCGTGAGGAAGGTTGGAAATGCCGCGATACGCAACAGGATTAAGCGACTTACTCGCGAATATTTTCGGCTGAACAGGCACATGATAACAGGTTGTTGGGATATCAATATTATCGCAAAAATAAAGGCGGCAGAACTATCGACGGGCCAGGCGCACCAATCCCTCCAACACGTTTTTATGAACATTTCCAGGGGCTTATACCATCAATAGAGTATTTGTTATAATCGCTCTGTTTTTTATAAGAGTCTATCAGTTGACCTTGTCTTCAGTTCTGGCTCCTGCGTGCCGTTTCTATCCAACCTGTTCCGAATATGCCTATGAGTCAATTCGGCGTTATGGATTTCTTAAAGGAAATTACCTCGCTTTAAAGAGAATTTTAAGGTGCCATCCCTTTCATCCGGGGGGAATTGACCCAGTGCCTTAAAGCGCCTTGTTAGAGCAGATTCGATATATAAGACACCATTGGTGGAAATAAGTATATTTTCCTGCCTTTTGAAAAACCCGCAAAGATTTAACTCCTCTGGATTTTGACCCATTAGACATCACAGCATTAAACCGAGCACAATTTTTTTGTGTATTTTACTCAAATTTGGAGAGAACAATGGAACACCTTCGACTATTTATCGCAATAGGACTTTCGTTACTTGTTTTTCTTGCGTGGAATTTTTTCTTTGTTGACCAGACAAAGAAAACACTCCCCCAGCAAGCCCTGAAAACGGAACAACAGGCGAAAAAAGCCCCGGAAGATCAAGAAAAGCGGGCCACGGTGACAGCGCCTTCTTTGAAAGACGCGGCGTTGGAACCGGTTACACCATCCAGGATTATCACGGTAAATTCGCCGTTATACACAGTTAAGATTTCGGAAAAAGGCGCTGTATTCAAGAGTTTTGTCCTTAAAAAGTACAAAGAGACGATAAATTCCGATTCGCCGCTATTTGAAATGATATCTCCGGACTTGATTGGAGGAACCGTACGGGTTGGAT
>JAHECI010000290.1 GCA_024641825.1 Desulfobacterales bacterium
GACGCATCCGGCCCGGTAAAAGCAACCATGGATGTGCTGTTTGACGATTTTCAGAACATGCGGCTTCCGGCCCAGCTGCGCGTATCTTTGGCATGTTGCCTGAACATGTGCGGTGCGGTCCACTGTTCGGACATCGCCATTTTGGGGTATCACCGGAAACCGCCCATGCTGGATCATGAATATTTGGATAAGATGTGCGAGATTCCTCTGGCCATCGCTGCCTGCCCCACCGCGGCCATCAAGCCGTCCAAGGTTGAACTTGCCGATGGGACCAAGGTTAACAGCGTGGCCGTCAATGAGCCCAGATGTATGTTCTGTGGGAACTGCTACACCATGTGTCCGGCAAT
Source organism: Desulfobacterales bacterium (assembly GCA_024641825.1). GTDB lineage: Bacteria > Desulfobacterota > Desulfobacteria > Desulfobacterales > UBA11574 > JAAXQD01. The sequence continues at coordinate 348 of JAHECI010000290.1, forward strand.
GCCTCTGGCCGATGATGTGGGCGACGGCATCGTGATTATGGCGGGCGGTAAGGTTTCCAACCGGGTCACCGCACCCAAGTTTTCAAAAGTGGTTGTGGCGTTTCTGCCCAATAATGCACCCCGATGGCCGGAAACCACGGATTGCATCAAGAAAATCGTGGAGGCCTATGCCGCGGGCGCTCGAAAGTATGAACGTGTGGGTGAATGGGCTGAGAGAATCGGATGGGAAAGATTCTTTGAAAAATGTGAACTCGAATTTACCCATCATCTCATCGATGATTTCCGTGATCCGGCGTATTATACCTGGCGTCAGACCACACAGTTTAAATTCTAAACACGAATAAAAGCGCAGGGGGCAAATTGTTGCCCCCTGCATTTCATTGAAAAGAGGCTAATCATATGGATTACGAAGAGGCAAAACAGAAAATAGTCGAAGGATTGACAAAGAAGCAAAAAGTCAAATCCAAGTTTTACTTTAACGATTTAACGAAAATTCTGGATTTAAAACCCAGGGAGGCCAAAAAGCTGATCAACCAGATGGTTACAGAAGAAGTTCTCGAATACTGGTCCAGTGGCAGCACGTCGATGTACGGGCTTAAAGGCACGGGCAAACAGGCGCATGCCGAACACGAAGATTAATGACGACCGTCTTCCTTGTTAGAACAGGCCGCTCCTGAACCTATTTTTATTTAAATGCCTCCTATGCAGCAGGAAGATATGGATTTTCCCAGAATTTTAATTTCAGCCCTGCGGGGAGGATCTGGAAAGACCATACTGTCGATCGGAATTGCTGCAGCTTGGAAAGCCGTCGGCAAACGGATAAACCCTTTCAAAAAAGGTCCGGACTACATAGATGCCGGCTGGCTTGCCCTTGCGGCCGGCCGGCCCTGTTATAATCTAGACACCTACCTTGTCACCCAAGAGAATATCCTTCAATCTTTTTTCTTGCATTCTACCACCGATGGTATTTCAGTTATAGAAGGAAACCGGGGTCTTTACGACGGGATAGACATTCAAGGAAGCACCAGCACCGCCGAACTGGCAAAACTTCTCAAGACGCCGGTAATTCTTTGCATCGATTGCACCAAGTCCACCCGAACCATGGCTGCGGCGGTTCTGGGATGCAAACAGTTCGATCCCGACGTGGATATAAAAGGGGTCATCTTAAACCGCGTTGCCGGGCCCAGACATGAAAATGTTCTCAGAAAAAATATTGAACAGTATTGCAGTATCCCCGTATTGGGTGCCATCCCGAAACTCGACTGGAAAAATTTCCCTGAACGGCATTTGGGGCTGGTCCCCACACCGGAACATGACTGTGCAAAGGATGCCATCGATGCTGCATCCCAGATAGCCCACCGCTATCTCGACCTTGAAGCGTTGGCAGCGGTTGCCGGCACGGCCGTTTCCCTGCCGGTTCCAACGGAACTTCGAGAAAATACCCGTCATCGGGCATCGGGCATTTCCCATCCAAGACCCAGAATCGGGGTTATCAAGGATTCGGCGTTTCAGTTCTACTATCCGGAAAATATCGAAGCCCTGGAAGGGGAGGGGGCGGAAACCGTATTTGTCAGCCCCCTTGTGAGCGATACAATACCGCCTGTGGACGCCCTTTATATCGGTGGCGGGTTTCCTGAAACCCATGCCCGTCAACTGGCAGAGAACATATCCTTCAGAAAACAGTTAAAGGCATTGGCCGAAGACGGCCTGCCCATATATGCCGAATGCGGCGGTCTCATGTATCTCGGGGAGGAACTTGTTCTGGATGAAGGGACCTTCCCCATGGCCGCCGTACTGCCGGTGGTATTCGGATTTTCAAAAAAGCCCCAGGGACACGGATACACCGTTGTTACGGTGGAACAGGAGAACCCGTATTTTGAAGTCGGTTCTGAAATTAAGGGGCATGAGTTTCATTATTCGAAGGTTTTAAAATGGCGGGGAACCGATAAAGATCTGGCGTTTGCCATGAAACGAGGGGCCGGTTTTATCCATAAGCGGGACGGCGTCTGCTATAAAAACGTTTTGGCCACCTACACCCATATTCATTCACTGGGCACGCCGTCTTGGGCCGCCGCCATGGTGCGGAATGCGGCGGCATATAAAAAGCGATAACCGTTCAGGGTCAACGTTCAGCGGTAGATCCATAAGTTAATCTTCCATCAACCTTTGACAAACTCGTAAAAGGTCCGATTTAGACGGTTTCGTAAAAAGTTCAAATTCCCCCGAATAAATCTCTCGGGATAAAAAGGCATCGCAAATTTTGCAATCATGAGGCGTACTTATCGTACGTTGAATGATTGCGAAATGCAGCACAACGCAGAAGTTGGACTTTTTACGAGACCGTCAACCTTTGAGCGGTGAACTCGGAATCTGTGAACCCATAAAAAAAGGGGTGATCACCCTATAAACGGCGATTACCCCTTTAATATTTTTATTTCTGTACTATTCTTTCTCGTCTTGTCCACCGTGACACTGTTTGCAGCTCACCGGCGCAGCACCTTCATCTTTTGATTTCAACTTCATTTTCTTGTTGAATTTTTTGTGGCATTCTTTGCAGTTATCATGGATGGCATTGGCATGGTATTCCCGCTTTTCTTCTTTGGTCAGACCCTTTGCCTCTTTCCCTTTAATATATCCGGGTTTTTTATGGCATTCAATGCAGTTTTGGACTTCGTCGCCCGTTTTCAGCTGGGTCAACGGTTTATTGTCCTTGTCGTGGTGACATTCTCCACATCCGTTTTTATAAAGATCCGGATTTTTCTCCGCATATTCCTTTTCGTGCTTTAAGTGGTGATAGGTCACGATGCCCTTGGTATGTTTTTCATACGCTTTGTTTTCCATCTTGATTTCATCTTTGACTTCCTTTCCCGCATAAACACCCACCACCAGAAAAAGGGTTGCCATAACGGCGACAGCAGCCATTCGTAAGTATCTTTTCCTCATAAACACCTTTCCCCTTTCAGTTACTGTTTTAGCCCCAATGTATATCAGACCCGCAAAACTACCAAGTAGAAATAAATCTGTCAATAATAAAAAGGGATTTTCAATAAAATTCCCCTGATGCCGAATTAGGGCATAACCGGTTTAAATTGCTATATATTATCATCGTTTTCAGACGGTTTTTTCCCGAAAATCCTGGCGCCGACAATACTGATTTCATACAGCACCATCAACGGCAACGCCATCATAATCTGCGTTACGACATCCGGCGGCGTCAAAATGGCAGCCCCCACAAAAAATAAAAGAACTGCGTATTTTCTGTTTTTCTTTAAAAAGCTTACGGAAACAATGCCGAGTTTGGCGAGGAAGGTAATGATCAGCGGAAGTTCAAAAACAACGCCAAAAGCAAGCAACAATTTTGAGGCAAAACTCAGATATTCCCGCATGGATGGAAGGGGTCGTATTATTTCAGAGGCAAACCCCAAAAAAAACTTAAACCCGTATGGGAATACGATAAAATATCCGAAAAACGACCCGCCCAAAAAGAAGAGTGTGGATAGAAAAACGATGGGGAGCATCAACCGTTTTTCCTTGTCGTACAGGCCCGGTGCCACAAACATCCAGAACTCATAAAAAATTATGGGTGTGGCCAGAATGATGCCGGAAAGAAATGCGACCTTCAAATAGGTGAAAAAGGCTTCGGGAAGACCGGTAAAAATGAGTTTGTCGCCGGTTTTCATGACCCCGATCAAGGGTCGGGTCAAGATTTGAAACAGCTTTTCTTTGAACCCGTAGGATAAAACAAAGCCAGTGCCCACGGCAATGAAACAGACGATGAGACGCCGCCGGAGTTCTTCGAGATGGCCGGTAAACGGAATTTTTTTATCATCATCCATGACTCAATGGATCCTCTGGGTCGCTGTTTTTATTTTCCTTTTGGGTGTTTTCCGTTTCAGAAGTATCGGCATCCTTTGGATCCTTGGTTTCCGGTTCGGCCTTTACATCGATGGCCTCCTTGATTCCGTTGCTCATGTCGTTAAAAGTTGTTTTAATATCGTTTAATTCCGTATCGATTTCGAAAGAATCTTTTAATTCGGATGTGGCCCGTTTAAACTCGGCAAAAGCACGTCCTAAAGATTT
>JAHECI010000291.1 GCA_024641825.1 Desulfobacterales bacterium
TTTTTCGTCGTATTGGAAATCGATTAAAAACTTTCTGGATCGCGGGGGTGTCATTGTGTGGGGGGTTGTTCCCACAAATTTTGAACCTTTTGAAGCTGAAAACATCCGTTCACTGGAAACACGGCTGACAGGGGTATGGGATTTTTTGAGCGGCAAGGGCATCGACAGAGAGTTTTTATTGTCAAGAAGCCTCCTATCTCCGGCAACGTGCTGTCTGGTCAATCCAGATGGGAAAACCACCGTTGAAAAAGCGTTTTCGGTTGTCAATGAACTTTCCCTTCGGCTGCGAGACCGATATAAACTTTAACCTCACCGATGGATTCTTTGAACCCATTGTTTGTCATTGCTTATCCCTGTCCATCCTGAACGGCTTTATCCAAAAAATCGGAAAGGAGCCTCCCCAAGATCGCCAAACATTCAGGGTCCAGATAGTGTTCGGCACGCCTTTCGAAAAGCACCTTGCACTGGGCCGGGAATTCCTCGTCGACGTCGTCAAAAAGCAAAAGCACGGGAACTTTCGGCAGCGGATAGATCTTCCGAATGAGTTGATAGGAAAGACCCAGATCCGGATTCCAGCCGCCGAGTTTTTCACAGGCCCCCGTCAATTCATCCAGACGGCCAGAAAAATTGTGTGCAATGGCCCCTTCGGTATTATTGACAAAACTGCCGGCCAACGGCGCGGCATCTTTAAAGTCCCTATAGGAAACCCATTCCGTGTCTAACGAGGGTATTTCCGGGCATAACAGCAGGTACTTACAGATTACGACGCTAATCCCTATGGCCGGCTGTTTTCCGGACGGATCTTTTATTCCTTGACCTGAAATCCTGTAGGGTTGTCCGAAAAAGGAGAGGATCATTTGGTCACCTTCAACCGTTCCCCCCAGTTTTTCAGATCTGGAATCCATATGGATTTTGGCGATCTCATGGAGATAGTTTTGATAGGTTTCCATAAAAACAGAAGATTTTGACGTCATCGGTGGATGCTCCTTTTTAAATTATTTTGTACGTGCTAAGGGCGTGCGCTCCCCCCGCATTGCGGGGATCAGAGATATATGGCTCTGCCTTGAAGTTTTGTGTCTAAAATCACAAATTCCAAACACCCCGCCAAAAAGAAGGCGGGCAGGCAAATTACAAATAAATCACAAATTCCAATATTCAATGACCAAAAACTTTCAGGACGAAAAATTGTTTGGAATTTCGAATTTCGGTCATTGAAAATTGTTTGATATTTGTGATTTGATATTTGTAATTTATGAACTTCCAACAAAGTAAATCCCTTCTGGGGATAACCAAGGCCGGGCCCTCTGGACCCGGATATTTACTTTGAGTGGCGTCGTTATATTACAGGATGTGTGGCTGTGAAGAAAGGATTTACTTTACTTTTAAAAATTTTTTTTCAATAATGTTGATGATCTCGTAAAAAGTCTGATTTTGCTTGATGTCGCTCACAATAGACTTTTTTTGAAGCCTTCAATGGTGTTGGACGGATCATTTCAATGCGTGTTCAAGGCGATGTTTCGGAGAGATTAAAATTTCCACAAGGAGAGAGAAATGGATGAAAAAATCGCCATGAAATGCCATGACGTCGATTATAAAATTATCGGAGACGATATACAACTCGTTGAAATCGAGCTCGATCCCGGTGAAACCGTCGTGGCGGAAGCAGGGGCGATGAATTACATGGATGACGGCATCACCTTTGAGGCCAAAATGGGCGATGGATCCCGGCCGGACGACGGGATTTTCGGCAAACTTCTAAATGTCGGCAAGCGGGTTCTGACCGGTGAATCTCTCTTTATCACGCATTTTACAAATACCGGGTATGGTAAAAAAAGTGTCGCCTTCGCAGCCCCCTATCCCGGGAAAATCATTCCCATTGATATGGCCACAATCAGCGGCGAACTTTTTTGTCAAAAAGATGCTTTTTTATGCGCTGCTTTGGGAACCGAATTGGACATCGCCTTTACCCAGCGTTTGGGGACCGGTTTTTTCGGGGGGGAAGGGTTTATTCTACAGCGTCTTCGGGGTGATGGCATGGCGTTTGTTCATGCCGGCGGAACCGTAGTAAAAAAGAAACTGAACAATGAACTCGTTCGAGTCGATACCGGTTGTTTGGTGGCATTCACCAGCGGTATCGATTACAAGATTGAACGCGCCGGGGGTCTTAAATCCATGTTTTTTGGCGGCGAAGGCCTTTTTCTGACAACCCTGAGCGGCACCGGAACCGTTCTACTTCAGAGTCTTCCCTTTTCACGAATGGCCGATCGAATCCTGGCCCATGCGCCTTCTGCAGGGGGCAAACAAACCGGCGAGGGGTCGCTCCTCGGAGGCCTTGGGGGGTTAATCGGAGGGGGCCGTGATTAACCTTGAATGTCCGATGGATGTTTTAAATCATAGAGAAACACACCGTCGCTTCGCTGTACCGAAATCAAATGCGTTCAACCTGAAATGAAAATAAGACCGAGTCAATAAAATCTATCGAATTTGAAAAAGTGGATTGGCCAATGAATTTTATCTGTCAACGATGTGGGAACTGCTGTAAAAAAATTGGAATTCCATGGTCGGAATTGGATCCCCGTCTTGCTGCGGATTATCTAAATATAAAGATTTCCGATTTTATCCATCGGTATGGGTTTATCGTCGATGAATATTCCGGGGAAATCGAGAATACGGAATATAACGCAGCCCCCTGCCCATTTTTGAAATATGGCAGAAATAATGCGGTTTGTAAAATCTATCCGGTTAGACCTTGGATTTGTAAAGGCTACCCTGGGCCGGGAACCGCGTGTATCGAAGGGCAGGTGCGGTCTTAACCCGAATCTTGCACAAGGGCCTCCCTTTACCGTCAAGTTTCCTGACGCTTGATTTTTTTTGCATATTTGGCCGCGGCAAGTCCTGCGACACACCCTTCCCCCACAGCTTTGGCCATCTGCCAAGGGGGGCCGCATATATCTCCGGCCGCATAAATGCCTTTTTCATTGGTCTGCTGTTGTTTGTCGGTAACGATATATTGAAACTTTTCATCGTCCATGCCCACCCCTAAGGTTGCAGCCAATTCCACCGCCCCTTTGGCGCCGGTTTCTATGAATACGCCATCCACATTCAACCGCTGACCGTTGTCCATGATCAATCCTTCAACGCTATCGTGACCGACGATCTCAGAAACTTTTCGCCCGAGATATAGGTCGACCTCGGATTCTCGAATTTGATACGCGAGCGGCTCGGAAACATTAAGCGCTTCTGAAATAAGATAAACTTTTTGAGCATAAAACAGAAGGGTTAATGCGCCCGACACTGCTGCAGATTCATTGCCCACCACAGCCACTGTACTGCCCTTGTAAAAATTTGCATCACAGTCGACACAGTAACTGACCCCTTGCCCGAGAAATTCTTTTTCCCCGGGAACCCCCAGACGGTTTCGGGATACCCCCATGGCCATAATTAGGGCGCGGGTCTTTATGGTTTTTCCACTTTCGGTGAATATCGTGAATCCGTTCTCTGTTTTTGAAGTTTTGATAACGTCTTCATGTAAAAAACAAGCACCGGAATCCGATGCTTGTTTGACGCCCTGCTGGAGGAGTTCTTCCCCTGAAATTCCGGTAATACAACAATAATTTTCCACATGGGCTTTAAAGAGGCTGGATTTATGCTCCTGTCCCATTACCAATACTGAAACCTTTGTTCGTGCAGCATGGATCGCCGCCTGAAGCCCCGCAGGTCCGGTACCCAATATGACAACATCATACTTTTCCTGGTCCATCATGTCCTCCCGGCTTTCAAATACCTTATATAGAGCCTAAATCGAGGGATTTTTGATTCGATCTCCACCTATCTCCCCGCTGTGGCGGGATCTTGGACTTGCGCATCAGAGATCTTCGGATTTCACAAATCTCGCTGCATCAAGATTTTGTAAATTCTAAAATATTGGGTCACGCTGAGATGTCAAGGTTTATATTGCCGTGAAGGGATTATATAGAGAAGGGCCATTTTCATAGAAATCCATTTGAAAAATCTACCCAATGGATATTAGATAAGGCCTTGCTTGAGCAAACGGGTGCGAAACTTGAGTAAAATTAAATAACACCCAAAATTTCGCACCCGAACTTTTGTCAAAACCCATTTTTTGGAGATGGGTTTATCTGATTTCAACAGCAAAGGGTTATGACCATGGACCATTTCCATGGAAATTCCTTTTACGCCACTTCCTGATACTCCGCATCGACAACATCGTCATCCGACCCGGAAGCGGCCGATCCTCTCATGCCATCTGCCGTGGATCCATTCGGTGACGCATTGGAATGGGATGCCTGCTGGTACATGGCGGTGGCCAGCTTATGGGAAGTTTCGGTCAGTGCTTCGGTCAGCCGTTTAATCTCGGAGGGATCGTCACCGTCCATGGCATGTTTCAGGTTTTTC
>JAHECI010000292.1 GCA_024641825.1 Desulfobacterales bacterium
GGAAGAAAGATCAGAAAAATCGTTCCGTTGATGACGTTGAACAGGGTGTGTCCATTGGCGATATAGCGAGCGATATTCTGCACATCCCCTCCAACGACTTGATCCACAGGCCCTTGACCCGTAACCATGGTGACATACTTTATGAAATCGATGAAATAGGGGAAAATGAGCAACATGATGGTGACCCCGATGACATTGAACATGGTGTGGGCCCTGGCGGCTCGGTGGGCGTTGATATTGGTGGAACCAATGGTTGCCAGTTCGGCGGTGATGGTGGTCCCGATATTTTCACCCAGAACCAGGGCCATGGCTCCGGGAAACGTCAACAATCCCTGGGTGGCCAAGGTCATTGTCAACCCGATGGTGGCCGATGAGGATTGAACCAGAATCGTGAGGAAGGCGCCGATGAATACACACAGTAACAGGCCGCCGAAGGTTCCAGGATCGAATTTGGTAAAAAATTGGATAAAGGTGGGATCATGTTTGATGGGAGCCAGCCCGAGTTTCATGACCGTCATGCCAAAAAAAAGGAGGCCGAAACCCAAAATGACTTCTCCGATATAGCGATATTTTTTTTGTCGGGTGAAGAATTTCATGCAGACGCCGACGGCAATGGCCGGCAAGGCCGCTTCGGTGAGTTTAAAGGCGATCAATTGGGCCGTCATCGTGGTGCCGATATTCGCTCCCAAAATAACCCCCACCGCCTGCTGTAGGGTCATCAGTCCGGCACTTACGAATCCGATGAGCATCACCGTGGTGGCCGAGGACGACTGAACCATGGCGGTCACACCGGCTCCGGTGAGGCAGCCGATCACCCGGTTGGATGACACAGCCTCCAGAATTTTTTTAATTCGTTTTCCAGCGGACAGCTGGAGACCCTCGGTCATCATCTTCATCCCGAGTATGAACAAACCCAGGCCGCCGACGGTTTGAATCAATACATTTACAATACCCATTATATCTCCTGAAAATTCGATATTTATGAAAAAAAACGGTGTTTTTCTTCAAGAAAGGGAAGTTCCGGATAGAATTTCCCTCCGTCAGTGTTGCAGGTATAATTTCGCTATAAGATAATGGCGAAACTTTCCAAGTCAATACCCACTTTCCGGACGTCTGTCCGGCCGTGGGGCCAACCCATTTTTATGTTCACAGAGAGACCGTTGTGGATAGACAATAGTTTAGAATCAGAACCCATTGAAGATCCCGCATCGCGGGGAACCATGGAGTGCTCAAATGGTGAGGGAAATGTATGGAGTGGTGGAGTATTGGGTTGAAAAAATGGGTCTTTCCATTACTCCAACACGCTATTATTCCAATATTTCACCTTGGTATGGCCGGTTGTTTTCAACTCCCGAAATACGGAAAACGATACAGACTGTCATTGCCGGCTCGGGCGGGTCCTATCATCGATGGAAGGGCGAATTCCCAGAGCATGAGCCGTGAACTTGAGCATCTGGATTATATTAAAAATCAATAGAATATAATTATAAAATTAATGGGAAGGTTTAAATAAAAAACCCGTCGATGAAAACTTTTTCGTGTTAAAAACCGCCGGTCAATCCACCATTTTCAAGTGCTTTGCCTGGGCGTATAGCTGGCTTGCCAGGCGAACGGTGGCCCGATCGACCATGCGCCCTTCAACGGCCACTGCCCCCTGTCCTTTCTCTTCGGCGTCCTTATGGGCTGCCAGCACTTTCCGGGCCCGTGCGATATCTTCCCTGGAAGGAGAAAAGACCTGGTTGATGATATCGATCTGATCCGGATGAATGGCCCATTTCCCATCGTATCCAAGGGCGCAGGCCAGGGCGGCGCTCCGCCGGAGGCCTTCCGGATCTTTAAAGTTCCCGTAGGGTGCATCGATGGCAAGTAGGCCATGGGCCTTTGCCGCCATTACGATTCGGCTCATTTCAAAATTCCAGCGGTGACCGGGATACACCGCTTCTTCGTTTTCGCCGTGTCCGGAAATGGATACCAGCCGCGCATTGATCGATGCCGAATAATCGACGATACCGAACACCAGCGTTTTAAGCCGGTCACTGGCCCGGGCGATTTCCGACACCTTTTCCAGGCCTTGGGCGCTTTCGACGATGGCCTCGATGCCGATACGTTTTGAAGAGCCTTTTTCCATTTCAATGCCGTCCAGCATGCGGCATACAAAATGGATGTCGCCGGGATGGTTGACCTTGGGGACGACCACGGCATCGATTTTCGGGCCTGCCGCTTCCACAACTTCAAGAAGATCTTTGTAGCCAAAAGGAGTGTCCAGGCCATTGATTCGAAAGGTTACGGTGATATCCTGCCAGACCAGAGAACGTATCGAATCGATGACCATTTTCCGGGCCGGTTCCTTGGCATCCACGGGAACGCTGTCTTCCAGATCGAGCATCACCACATCGACCTGACGTTGAGACGCCTTGAGGTGCATTTTTTTAATATGCCCGGGAACGGACAATGTCGATCGCCTCGGTTTCATGGTTTTTTCTCCCCTTGAATTTCGTATCTATCCATAATTTCACAATATACGCTACCCTGGACGTTATTGTCAAATGAAAGGGGAATGAAACCGTTATTCCCGGGCTCGACTGCCTGGAAACAGGGCAAACGCATTTGAGCCCCAATCGAGAGAGAACGCTCCACGACGGCGCATATCTCTTTCCAACCGACGGAAACTTGTGCTCGAGCACCCGTAAGCCCGAGCCGTGCCAGAGTTATAAAGAACAATTCGTCAAAAACATATCCGATGGATGTTTTTAATTATAATTTCTTTCGGCTCGGTCTAACGCGTGCTAAAGCCCTTCAAACAGCCCGTCGGTTTCCAAGAGAAACACGCCGTCGCTTCGCTGTGCCAAAATAAAATGCGTTTACCCTGAGGCTTGAAACACTGGCCGTTGACAGGGACCCGGTTTCCCGAGTAAATTTACGTTGGATGTGGCGTCGACTGAAAACAGGAATATGATATTGAGGTGGCTGAAAATGCAATGCGGTTTTACTCCCAGCGCCAAAAAGATCTGGGAATCGTATACCGAAGATGTCCGGGCCTGGCTTTTGAACAATGTCTGGTGCAGCCATTGCCGTGAAATATCCGCCATGGACGCCGTTTTCGGTAAAATAGAGTCCGGCCTGCTGATGCTCCGCGGCCGTTGCACCCGATGCGGCGGAAACGTGGTCCGGGTCACCGGGACCCCCAAAGCGCGCTTTTTGTTTTACAAATTTCTGGTGAACCGAAAGATCAAAGATCTCCTTGAAGCGCATACCCCGAAATTCCCCTGATCTTCCAAGTCCATGTAAACTCACAAAATTTGAGCACCTCTCCGTTTAAATTTTTTTAAATCCTTGGATGACCGTCGTTCATCTACACCGCATCCTGAAGAAAAACAGGTTTGAAACCCGTAAACGCTGATAAAAAGAGGGAAAATCAGTTCAGCACCAATGGTGAGAATCAACTTCAGGGCTGCAATCACCGTTTTAGTCAGCGGCAGGAGCAGACCAATCCGTTGTTATTGTTTTGGGACGCCACGAATATAAGGGAAGAAGATTGTCGTTGCCATCAGGGGTTACGACCAATACCCGCAATAGAATGATCCCTGCGTCTGTTTTCACGCTGGCGGCCACGTATTTACCGTCGATTTTGTACGCCACAATTTCCACGTAGTGGCCACGGCGAAGGAAAACGGCTCCATCGTCACCGCTTTGCCCGTCATAATTAACCCCATATACAGACGGACTGATTCCATAGACGGTCACCGGTCCGGACTTGCCCATCACATCGATCACAAGTTCATCACCGCTCATGGCGTCTACGACACCCCTAATTTCATGGGGATTGTTTTTAACGCCCGCCCAACCGGCCTGCAGCCCGGCAAAAACCGACACCATGGCCAACATCACAAATACTGTCCGGGTCGTACCGTTCATGCTAAACCTCTCTTAGAAGCTCATAGAATTGGACACCGATTCCCTTTGGGTCGGATCTTACGATTTTGCCCGTGATTTGAACAGAATCTTCATGCCCCGGCAAAGTAAATGTCATTGAAAGTTCCTTGTTCGTTGAAAAGGGAAGGGCGGTTTCGATAAAGGCTCCGCTTGCGCTTATATCTTGGATGAAATTCGTAAAAGGGAAATCATCGATGGAGAAATCCACGCTAATTTTGGATGGTTTTCTAAGATGTTTTCTGTGATCCGCGGGTTCGGGTTTATACTTTTTCTCCAACTCTCCAATGAGTTCTTGCATGTCTGCTTCGGACATATCAGAAATTAATTCAGCAAAACGCGCCCTGACTTCGTTTGCGACGAAGTCAGGATCGTCCTCTTCTTCAGGAGAGACTTCCGATACCAACGGGTGATGGTCTGTGGATGTATCGGCAGAAGGT
>JAHECI010000293.1 GCA_024641825.1 Desulfobacterales bacterium
AAGAATGGAAAGATGCAGGTCCTCAGAAAGATCTTCGGGCCGTATTCAGCATCCATCCCGAATCCGTCACGCTGGTTGCCGCCGTTGATGCAGATATCAAAGACATCAAAGATCTTAAGGGAAAAAAGGTCAACATCGGCAATCCCGGTTCCGGCCAACGTCAAAATTCCATAGATGCACTGGAAACAGTGGGACTCAATTATGAAAAAGACCTTCAGGCCGAAGGGATCAAGGCGGCTGAATCGGCCGGACTCCTCCAGGACGGCAGGATAGATGCCTTCTTCTACACGGTTGGTCATCCCAACGGATCCATTAAAGAAGCGACTTCCGGTAAAAGAAAGGTGCGCTTTGCTTCCATTTTAGGGATTGAAAAACTTCTGAAAAAATACCCTTATTATGCCAAAGCAATGATCCCCATTGAATTTTATCCGGGCGCCGTCAATGATGCCGATGTCCCGACGTTTGGCGTCAAAGCCACATTCGTTACTTCAGCCAAGGTTCCGGACGAAGTTGTGTATGCCATTACCAAAGAAGTCTTTGACAATTTTGAAGAATTCAAAAAACTGCATCCGGCGTATCAGGTCCTGACTAAAGAGAGCATGTTGGAAGGTCTTTCCGCACCGATCCATCCGGGTGCGATGAAATATTTTAAGGAAGCCGGCTTAATGAAATAAGCCCGTAACTTTTTCTCAATAACACACAGGTGGCGGGCAAACAGCCCGCCGCCGCTTTTTATTATTTTCCAAACTCCGGGAGTATATGGTGTTTTAAACTCAAGGTTTTCCCAATATTCCAGCATCTCAAGATTTCATTTAGATTTTGCCGATGGGCAGCCAGTTAATAAATAGTTAAGATTCAATTGGCCGTAAAATTATCAAACGATCAATTAGGTGAAACCCATGAACCAAATCGATATGAATGAAACAGACGACGGAATGGAATTGGCCAAACGTCTGGCTGAAGAAGAAGAAGGCATCAGCAGAAAACCCAAAGGGCCTGAAAAATACGTTATCCCTTTCATTGCGGTAATCTGGAGTCTTTTTCAACTCTCCATTCCCAGCTGGCTGGTTCTCGATTCAACATTTATCCGGGCCATCCATCTGGGGTTTGCCATGCTGATCGTTTTTCTGAACTATCCCCTTTTTAAAAAGACCCGTTTCGGTCTTAAATATTTCTCCCAAAAAGACAAAATTCCGCTGCTGGATTATATCGTCGCCGCTATGGCCTGCCTTTCGGCACTTTATATTGCCATCGATTATACCGGAATGACGACGCGCTACGGTGCACCCATCATCAGGGATACGATCATCGGACTGACCCTGGTGGTGCTTTTGCTGGAAGCATCCCGCCGGGTCATCGGCCCTGCCCTTTCTGTTATCGCCACGCTTTTTTGCGCATATGCCTTTTTTGGCCCTTATATGCCCGACGTTATCGCCTTTAAAGGCGTTTCACTCAACAGGTTCATGGGGCAGATGACCATGTCCACCGAAGGGATATACGGCATCCCCCTGGACGTCTCGGCCACCATTGTCTATCTGTATGTTCTTTTCGGCGCCATGCTAGATAAAGCCGGCGCCGGGAAATATTTCATTCAATTGGCTTTGAGCCTCTTGGGCCGGTTCAAAGGCGGCCCGGCCAAGGCTGCGGTTTTGGGCAGCATGTTTACAGGACTTGTCAATGGGTCGAGTATCGCCAATATCGTCACCACCGGCACCTTTACCATCCCGCTCATGAAAAAGGTCGGGTATTCGCCTACCAAAGCTGCGGCCATAGAAGTGGCCGCGAGCACGGACGGACAAATCGCTCCGCCCATCATGGGTGCCGCCGCATTTATTATCGCCGAATACGTCAACGTCCCTTATATTGCGGTCATCAAAGCCGCCGCGATTCCTGCATTTGCCTCATATGCGGCCCTGCTCTATATTACCCATATCGAGGCCTCCAAAGCCGGCTTAAGAGGGATGACCAAAGAAGAACTTCCCCCTTTTTTCAAAACACTGGTCAGCGGCATTCACTATATTATACCGGTGCTGTTTCTTCTTTACCAGCTGGTTATTGCCCGGCATACTCCTGAACGTGCCGCATTTCAAGCCGTATGCGCCATGGCCGCGATTATGCTGCTTCAGCGGCCGGTCCAGGCTTATCTGAACAAAGAGCCCATGGGCGCCGCATTCAAGCAAAGCATTGTCGACATTTTTTCGGCCCTTGCCGCCGGGGGCCGAAATATGGTCGCTGTGGCCCTTGCCACGGCAGCCGCAGGCATCATCGTTGGTGTGGTGGCCCTGGGTCTGGGCGGACTGATTACCCAGATCATCGATACCATTTCCGGTGGAAACATTTATATCATGGTTGTGGTAACCGCATTAGCCAGCCTGATCATCGGCATGGGGCTTCCCACCACTGCGACGTATATTGTCATGGCGTCTTTGACCGCGCCGGCCATGGTGAGCATTGCCCACGGCCAGGGGTTCATGGTACCTTTAATGGCCGCCCATCTCTTTTGCTTTTATTTCGGAATTCTTGCCGATGACACCCCACCCGTGGGGCTGGCCGCCTACGCCGCGGCAGCCATCGCCAAATCGCCGCCCATCCCTACCGGAATCCAGGGGTTCATGTATGATATCCGAACCGCTATTTTGCCGTTTATGTTTATTTTCAACAGCGACCTGATTCTTCACGATATCTATAGCTGGCCGCTGGCAATCCTGATTTTTGCCATGGCTTGTCTCGGCAATTTTGCATTTGCTTCTGCTACGCAGGGATGGTTTGTGGCAAAAAATCGATTCTATGAAATTCCGATTTTTCTGTTCGTCACCGTCGTCATGATGCGCCCAGCTCTGGCTGCCTCTTGGATCGGTCTTCCGTATGACCAGCGTTACTGGGTATGTTTTATCGGACTGGCTGTCTTCGGTCTTCTCTATCTGATGCAAAGATCCCGCATTCCGAAAACAGCGTCGGTTCCTGCAGCATGACGAAAATGAAAAACAAAACTGATGCGTCTTAAAAGGTAAATGAAAAGGAAACACTCATGAGCGACATCAAAAAAATAATGGTAGCCCTTGACTTTACATCTCATTCAAAGGGTACCTTCGATTATGCAGTTAAAATCGCAAAAAATCTGAATGCTCATTTGGTCGTTGCCAGCATCATCAATTCCAGAGACATTTCAGCGGTGGAAATGGTTGCATCCATGGGATATGAGATCGACAGCGAGCATTATGTGGAAGGGGTTAAAGCGGAACGGGAAAATTTGCTGAAAAATTTCATTGAAGATTCACATGTTGATCGTGAACATGTCCGAACGATTTTTAGGGTCGGCAATCCAACCAACGAGCTGTTGAAACTGATCATTAAGGAAAACGTCGATATGATTATCATGGGGGTAAGGGGACACACGGATATTGAACATATCTTTGTCGGATCGGTGGCCGAAAAGCTTTTCCGACGTTCACCGGTTCCCGTCCTTTCCTATCGGGATGAAAAAAGCGCCGAACGACTTCGGGAGAAAATAGAACACAGATAATTTGCCGGATCAACTTTTTTTTATTAGGCTTTTCTTAGAAGGAGGACAACCATGTCCCGAACAAAATTAACCCCGATATGGATCATTTTAATGTGTATGTTTTTATTCGGCACACCGGTTTGGTCGGGGGATCGTTTTGCGGATAATGGCGACGGCACGGTGACGGATCATCAACTGGGGGTGATGTGGGCCAAAACCGACAACCAAGGCAATATCAACTGGAAACAAGCCAATCTTTGGATCAAATACACCTTTCCGGATACCCTTGAAAAAAAATACGACAACTGGCGGCTTCCCACACTGGCAGAGCTTCAAAGCCTCTACATCCAGGATAAAAAATATAAAGGGTATGAAACGGATTGCGGCCAGAAGGTCAAGATCGTTCCGGAAATAAAATTAAGCTGCGGCTGGATCTGGGCATCGGAAACATCGGCGATTCAAGCATATATTTTTAATTTCCACCGCGGGTATCACTATTCCGACCGAATGGTGCACAATAGGGATTATCGGACCCTCCCTGTCCGCGACCTAAAGTAGAACTTCTGCCCAATAGGACGATGACCCGGCTATACCCAGAGGGAATTTGCTTTTTTGAAAGTTCATTAATCCCACACCCCATCCGCCACTGTTCCGCATTCCGGACATTTTCCGTTTTTTATCCGAATGTCTCGAATATAAAAGCCCCATCGGTCTATCAGGAGACGGTTACACTGGTGACAGAACGTCTTTTCACCACTCTCACCGGGCACATTGCCGGTGTAAACATATTTCAAGCCGGCTTTTATGCCGATGTCACGGGCCCTGGCCAACGTTTCAACCGGGGTCGGGGGGCGATCCATCAGCTTGT
>JAHECI010000294.1 GCA_024641825.1 Desulfobacterales bacterium
TCGGGAGAGTGAGCAATTCCTGCGCTCGGTGATCGATCATGCTTCTATCGTTCTTTGGGGCATCGATAAAGATGGAATCTTTACGTTTTCAGAAGGAAAGATTTTGGAAAAATTGGGCCTGCAACCCGGAGAGGTGGTGGGGCGTTCACTGTTCGACACGTATGCCGACAACCCGCAGATTGTCTCCGACGCTCGCCGGACGCTGGATGGAGAGGCGTTCTCTTCGGAAGCCGAGGCCAATGGTGTTATGTTTGAGAGTCGATACTCTCCGATGAAGGATGACGACGGTTCAGTCATCGGCGCCATTGGTGTCGCCATGGACGTAACCGGGCGGAAACAGGCCGAGGCGTCCCTGCGGGAGAGTGAGGAAAAATATCGAACATTGTTCGACATGGAATCGGATGCACTGGCATTAATGGATATAGAGACCGGAAATATCTTGGATGTCAATAAAGCGTTTATCAATCTTTATGGATTCAGCAAGGAAGAAACGCTGGGCATGAAAAACACAGATTTTTCGGCAGAGCCCGAAAAGACCCAAGAATCCGTTCAAGGCCGTGTGATATTTATACCCATAAGATATCATAGAAAAAAGGATGGGATTGTTTTTCCTGTAGAAATTTCCGCCAGCATTTTCGAGTACCAAGGAAGAGAGGTTCTTATTGCTGCAGTCAGGGACATAACCGATCGAAAGCAGGCGGAAGAGCAGATAAAATCCTCCCTTAAAGAAAAAGAAGTACTTTTACGCGAAATACACCACCGGGTAAAAAATAATTTCGAAATCATATCCAGCCTCCTGGATATGAGCAGTATGCGTACGGACAGTCAGGAGACACAAAATCTTTTGATTAATGCACGTTCCAGGATTCATTCCATGTCCCTGATCCATTCCCAGCTTTATCAAAGCGATAGATTTGATCGGATTGACATGGACAGACACATTAGAGAATTGTCACACCATCTCCTGTGTGTTTATGGAAGTGGAAAAAAAATTGACTTGATCCTAACGCCTTCCAAGGTGTATCTTTCCGTAAACCAGGCAATTCCTTGTGCTCTGGTGTTGAATGAACTCATTTCGAATGTCTTTAAACATGCTTTCAGAGAAAGGGAACAGGGAACGGTTCGGATCTCCATTTCCACCCCGGACCCGACCCGGGTTCTTGTTCAGGTCAAAGATGATGGTGCTGGAATCCCCGAGGGAACGGATATTCACCGACAGACCGGTCTTGGGTTAAAAATGGCCAGGTATCTGGTTTCCGGTCAACTGAAGGGTGAGATGCGAGTCAAAAATGATAGCGGAACTGAGATTTCCATAGAGTTCAAACGGTCGAATGATGGGAAAATACATGCATAAAATAATGGTGGTAGAAGACGAAGCTGTCATTGCCATACGGCTTCAAGAACGATTGACGGCAATGGGGTACCATGTCGTCGGCATATCTTATTCCGGTGAAGAGGCTATGAAACAAGCCCGTCATCTCCGGCCCGATCTAGTCCTTATGGATATTATGATCCCTGGTAAAATGGATGGTATCGCTGTGGCAAAATGGGTTAAATCAGAACTGGATATTCCGGTAATCTTTCTGACGGCCTTTTCAGAAGATAAAATTATAGAAAGGGCCAAACAGGCCAAGCCGTATGGCTATATTGTCAAACCGTTTCAAGACCGTGAACTCAAGGCTTCCGTCGAAATTGCCCTTTACAAAAAGGAGACGGAAAAAGCACTCAAGGAGCGGGAAGAAAATTTTAGAACATTGGCGGAGAATGCCAATGACGGCATTTTAATCGCCGTGGAAGAAGGTGAGTATGTCTATGCAAACCAGCACGCCGCCGAGATAACGGGGTATGGTGTATTTGAACTACTTAAAACGACCATCCAAGACATCGTCCATCCGGATGATTTTGAGAAAATTGAAGAAACGTATCGACACATATTTGCAGGAAAGAAATTTCAAAGACTGTTCGAAACAACCATCGTCCGTAAAGATGGGAATGAAGTGCCCATAGAGATCACGAGCGCCAGGTCCATATGGTACGGGCATCCTGCCGCCATTCTCATCTTCAGGGATATCACCGAACGCGTTAAGGCGAAGAATGCATTGCAGGAAGCGCACCATGAACTTGAACTTCGTGTAAAGGAAAGAACCAAAGATCTGGAAATCAAGACCAAAAGTCTCGAAGAAATGAATACTGCAATGAAAGTTTTGTTAAAGAAAAGAGAAGAGGACAAGATAGAAATAGAAGATAATGTTCTAACCAACGTCAAAGAACTGGTGATGCCGTTTGTCGACAAATTCAGAGAAACTCAATTGGACGGTCAACAAAAAACATTTTTGAGTATCATCGAATCGAATCTAGACGAAATCATCTCCCCGTTTACCCGGAGATTATCCCTGGAATATTTAAACCTAACCCCCACAGAAATTCAGATTGCGAATAT
This sequence comes from Desulfobacterales bacterium, assembly GCA_024641825.1. Taxonomy (GTDB): domain Bacteria; phylum Desulfobacterota; class Desulfobacteria; order Desulfobacterales; family UBA11574; genus JAAXQD01. The sequence goes on from JAHECI010000294.1 coordinate 2,441, forward strand.
GACAAAGCACGGAAACACCAGCAAAAAAATAGCAAAAATCATGAATATATCCCCCAGAACCGTCGACACCCACAAAAAAAATATCCGAAGGAAAATAGGCCTGGAGGGCAAGAGAGCAAATCTCAGGTCTTTTCTGCTGTCACTCCATTGAACGCCCGTCTAAGAGGGGGCAGAGAGCAAAGGGCATGGGGCATAGACCAGAAGTCAGAAGTCAGAGGACGGGACTTGACCGGGACGAAGGGTAAGGGAAAGGGCAGAAAGGACATGGGGCGGAGGGGCAAGAGCTAAAGAAATTAAGGGATAAGGAATACGCTTGGGCCAAGGCGCTGACAAAGTCTTTAGAAAACAAACCGCTTGTCGGAGTGAAACGTAGATCCCGTTAACGAGGAATCCTGGACCCCTGGAATCCTTGGACCCTCTTCTTCAACTTAATTGGAGAAAAACCGAGTTTTAAAACCGCATCCCCGGGTGGAACCCGCCGAAAAATATTCTTAAAATCCCCAACAGTACCGATCCGACCACCGTTAAGATGATCAGTGCCGGAATCGTGGCAATGGCCCATTTCACCATAAAAACAACCATTGACGAAAACGACATCCTGATGTCTGTAACAACTATTTCGTTGATTTCTCTCGATCCCATAATGTTCTCCATATAAAATGCAAATTAAATATTAAAGCTTCCGTCTTTCCACCTTATTCGACAGCAGGATCTTTTCCAGTGCTTTGTATTTTTGGGCGCCCACCAAAACTTGACCGTTGAATACAAAGGTCGGAACTGCCGTCACGCTTTTTTCGGTTGATCGCTTCCAGTCCAGATCAACGGCTTCTCTGCAGGTCCTGGATTGAATAGTGTCCATGGCATCTTTTCCATTCAGGTTGACGGATTCAGCCACCTTCACGAGGACATGGGGCTTCCCGATGTTTAGACCCTCTGCGAAATACGCTCGAAACACGGCATTGTGGAATTCATGCCCTTGACCTTCAGATTCCGCCCATTTACCCAACTCCTGAGCCAGACGGCTGTTGTAGGTCATGGTCCGTTGGCCGAAAGGCAACCCCAATCCGTGTGCAACCTGTTTTAGATGGATCATCATTTGATCGATATCCAGGTTACGACCCGCAAACAGATCTTCCAGTGTCTGCCCATCCCCCGGGGTTTCCGGATGGAGGGGGAATGCCGTCCATCGAATGCCGATTTTAAATTCTTTTTGCAGTCTTTCAATACTCCCGGTAATGAAATAACACCAGGGTCAGATATAGTCAGAAAATATTTCAAGTGTTTTGAGTTCGGACATGATGTTCCCTTGTATGATTTTTTTTGGATCGGCGTATTGCCGTATATGCCTCAATTCACAAAAATAGTTTCGCCATGCCGGATGTCCACAAGACGGTGGAGGAGGCCTTCTTTCTCTAATTCTTTTTTAATGTCCACAGGCGGGAAATGCACCGGCTCGTCCCCCAGGCGAAAGGTCCCCCAGTGAACGATCATCAATTTTCGGGCATTGAGTTCTTTAAACGCTTGAACGGTTTCCCGGGGGTTCATATGGCTGGGGGCCATGAACCACCGGGGTTCATAGGCGCCAAGGTTGATAATGGCAAGATCGATGTCAAAATCCTCACCGATCTCTGTGAATCCGTCAAAGTATCCCGAATCGCCGGTGACGTAAATGGTTCGACCGACGGAAGTTTTGATGATATATCCGCCCCAGAGGGATCGGTTGGGACCTTGCACCGGATTTCGCATGGTCCAGTGATTGCTGGGCAAAAATGTTATGGAACGATCGCCGTCACGAAATATATCGTACCAGTCGAGCCGGGTCCGATTCATCATGCCCAAATCCCTGAACACGCTGTCATACCCTAAGGGGCTGATCACATGGGTATTTTTCTTAAGGGTC
>JAHECI010000295.1 GCA_024641825.1 Desulfobacterales bacterium
AAAACGGTCTGATGCGTGAGGGAGAGGCCCAAAAGGTTGTGGGCCTTTTTAAGACGCTTGGGGTTGCCGTTGACGTTGTCGATGCAAAAAAAGAATTCTTTGCCGCCCTGGAAGGAATCACAGATCCGGAAGAGAAGCGCGAAGCGATTACCCAGGCGTTTTACCGGGACGTATTCGGACGCCTTGTCAAAGAATGCGGTGCAAAACACCTTCTCCAGGGAACCATTTTGACCGATGTCGACGAGACCGTGGCAGGGATAAAACGGCAGCACAATGTCTTTGAGCAGCTGGGAATTGATCCGAAAGAAACTTTCGGCTATCACATCATCGAACCCCTTATTCAGCTTCGCAAAGACGGCGTTAGAAAGGTTGGGGAGGCCCTGGGGCTCCCGGCAGAGGCCTTTGACCGCATCCCGTTTCCGGGCCCGGCACTTGCGGCACGGGTGATCGGGGAAACAACCCCGGAGCGCGTCGAGACCGTTCGTAAGGCAACCGTTGTGGTGGAACGCCTGCTCAAAGACACCGGGGCATTCCAGTATATGGCGATCCTGCACAAAGACCGGGTGACCGGCATGCGCAACGGATTGCGTGACTTTGGTCAGCAGATCGAGGTGCGTTGCTGGGAGAGTGTCGACGCCCGGGTGGCAACCCCCACGCCCCTTTCTTTTGAAATCCTCCAAGAGCTCGCCGGGGAGATTATCCGGAATGTGCCCGGCATCGTCAGTGTTACGTACAACATTGCACCGAAACCCCCTTCGACCATCGAAGCGGTCTGAGGATAATAAAGGCTCCGGCACCCTGAAATGCGCGGGTTAGGAGATAAAAAGATCTTTCGTAGAAAAGTTGGGGTCACTGGTGAGGTTTACGCCGAGTCGCCGCAAACCGGCCTCGTCCCCCGGTGTGGGGATGTGGGTCATGTGGACTTCACACCCCTGGAGTTCCTCCAATTTTTCCATTGCCAACTGGGCGGCGGGATTGGCGGTGGCGCTGATGCTCAGAGCGATGAGGGTTTCCAGCAGGTCGAGGCTGAGGGTCTTTTCATTGAGCACCTTGGTTTTGAGATTTCGAACCGACTCGACGATGTTGGGAGGGAGCAGTTTGATCTTGTCCGGAATTTCGGCCAAATTCTTGATGGCGCGTAAAACAAGGCTTGAAGCCGCGTGAAATTTCGGAGAGTTGTATCCGGTCACGATGCTGCCGTTTCCGAGGTCCAAGGCCGCGCCGCAAAAAATCCCTTCGTTGCCCTGGCCGCTCTCCTGGCATTCTATGGCCGCGGTGCGGGCCGGTTCCACCACTCGCCGGTATTCTATGTCCAGGTTATAGTCTTTGATCAAAAGCTCTACCCGTTGAACCGTTTCCTTGTCTGTCAACCCCATGACATATTCGCACCGATAGCGGAAATACCGCCGAATAATTTCCTGTTTGGCAGCTTCCTGTGTCGCTGCGTCGTTGGTGATGGCAAAGCCGGCGCGATTGACCCCCATATCCGTGGGGGATTCGTAAAACGGCTCGCCGCCCCTTATTTTTTTCAATATTCGTTTTAGAACCGGGAACACCTCCACGTCACGATTGTAGTTGACGGTCTTCTCATTATACGCCTCCAGATGAAAAGGATCGATGAGGTTAAAATCCCTGATATCAGCGGTGGCGGCTTCATAGGCCGCATTCACCGGGTGCTTGAGGGGGAGGTTCCAGATGGGGAAGGTTTCGAACTTGGCGTAGCCGGCGTCAATACCCCGTCTGTGTTCATGGTATACCTGGGAAAGGGAGGTGGCCAGTTTTCCACTGCCGGGTCCGGGTCCGGTGACGATGACCAGGGGTTTATCGGTTTCGATATATTCATTGGCGCCGTATCCCTCATCGCTGACGATCAGATCGATATCCGTGGGATACCCCTTGGTGTATTGATGGGTGTAGACCCGGATGTTTCTTCTTTGCAGCTTATTTTTAAACTGCAGGGCCGACGGCTGGTTTTCGAAACGGGTTATTACAACCCCTAAAACCTCGATGCCCCAACCCCGGAGATCGTCGATGAGTTTGAGGGCGTCGGAATCGTAGGTGATACCGAAATCAGCCCGCATTTTTTTCCTTTCGATGTCCCCGGCATAAATGCAAAGGAGTATGTCGGCCTGGTCTTTTAACGCTTGAAGAAGCCTCATTTTCACATTGGGATCATACCCCGGCAATACCCGGGACGCATGATAGTCAAACAACAGCTTGCCGCCGAATTCAAGATAGAGCTTATTGTCAAATTTTTTCGCACGTTCAAGAATTTCCGATGATTGCTCCTGGATATATTTCTCATTGTCAAACGCCGTATTCGCTGCCATGCTTTTTTCCTTATTCTACTTTAGAGTTTTTCGCATCAAATGTGTCCGAAGGGAGTTTTTTATCTCATGAATGATGAACTCGTAAAAAGTCTGATTTTGCTCGCTCCGCAAGCAATTTTGGGATTCATGACTCGCCTGGCTAAATTGCAAGAACTCGGGCTAACGCCCTCAAACAGCTTGCAATTTTTAACGCCAGACACGTCATGAATCTTTCTCCAAAACTGCTCGATGTCGCTCACAAAAGACTTTTTACGAAACCGTCATGAATTGTTTATCCACAAAGATTTTAAGTGTGGCTAACAATAAAATCAATATATTTTTAAAACTTAAATTCATGCGGATCAGAGCTTGATATAATTTAAGGTATACTGTATTTTTGGACGTGCACGACTCGGGAACGGCGTTTCGAATTTTCAACCATAAAAGGCGACCTTCATGGAGAACCCAGGTGTCCAATTGGGGTCGATCACCCGTGAAAACCATCCGCAAATCTTTAATTTCCTTTTCTTTATTTCCAGGAGAAAATTTATGAACAGTCAGAAAGCCTTTAAACTTTGGGCAGTCAATGTTTCGTCGTTTATTCTGTTTATTTTGTTGAGCGTTACCGGTCTCTTGAACTGGCTTGTATTGCCCAGGGGATATGAAGCCAGGGGAAGTGTCCTGGTTTCCGTCAGACATTTCCTCGTGTCCATCCATGAATGGACCGCATTGTTATTTATGATCACCATTGTAATCCATATAATTTTGCATTGGACCTACGTAAAATCAAATTTGAAGAAATACGGAATCATGAAATGAAAGGTGTGGGTACGTGAAAAAGCATGCGGGAGCCGCGGTCTCCCCCACAGCTAAGTCTTTGAAATAACGAAGCCACTCCGCCAATATCGTTAAGCGGCGAAGCGCACTCCCCTGAACGCGTAAAAAGGTGTCGTTAAAGAGATGAGTTTATTTGCCGGGTGATTTATGCTGGAAACCATCATAATCGTCATCATCATCTGTATTATTGTCTTCGAGGTGATCGAACATGTGGCCATCCCGTTATTCTGGTTTATTTTTAAAGGCAGGAAAAAATCTGACTATGGGGTGCCGGGCATGATTGGAAAAGTTGTGGAAATCAAACAATGGAACAGAACCGAAGGGAAAGTATGGGTCAATGGCGAGCTGTGGCAGGCTGTTTGCGATGTTCCGTTAACACAAGGTCGTAAAGCGGTGATACTCGACATTGAAGGGCTTACACTGAAGTTGAAGCCCTACGAAAATCAATAAGGCGTCGTTGATCTGGCATGGGAATCATCCATGGATCGCTTTTTGAAAATATATAAAAAAGAATATGTTCAATAGGAACGAACGGATCAAAACCAGTTGTTGCGACAACGGTTCCCCCACAACAGAAGGGTTTTCTCCTCAATCAAAACTACCACAATGTGTCATAAATCCTCTTGACTTGGACAATTTCATATTTACCTTCTTTAAAACCCTTTGAGATTCCAAGAATACATTTTTTAAAGCAATGACAAAAGGAGGTATCAAAATGAATGCACCAAAATTTATTGTTAGGCTCATTTTAACATTCGCCGGGATTGCCTTTTTGGGTGCGGCGTCGGTGGTATTTGGTGCCAAAGGCGCTTTGGTGACCTATCAAGTCAATGGTCAATCCTATGAGGGATACTACATTTCACCTTCTAACCAAGCCCCTTTGGTGTTGTTGATTCATGACTGGGACGGGCTCACCGAGTACGAGATCCAGCGGGCCCATATGCTCGCCGAATCGGGGTATGCTGTTTTTGCCGCGGATCTGTTCGGTGCCGGCGTGCGGCCCACCCAGTTGACCGACAAACGCCAGCATACCGGAGAACTCTATAAAAACAGAGAAAAAATGCGGGCATTGATGCAAGGGGCCTTGGATGCGGCCAAAGAAAGGGGCGCCAGGGTCGAGAATGCCGTGGCCGCAGGGTATTGTTTTGGTGGCGCGGCAGTGCTTGAACTGGCACGATCCGGGGCAGACCTTAA
>JAHECI010000296.1 GCA_024641825.1 Desulfobacterales bacterium
GCAAAATGGATGGTGATTCCGTCACTGGCTGAAATCTCGTTGGCACCCGGAAGATAGGCTTCGATCTGACCCCGGTCATAGTTTTGAAACAGCTCTGAATAGGCCCAGTTGAAATTGGCCTTGTTCAGGAGGTCACGGGTTACGGAAATTTTTCCGCCGAGCCCTTCCAGGAGAAAAATCGTGTCCGGATACTGGTCTCTGACCCTGGCAATAATGTATTGCCAGGCAGGAACCGGTATCATATATCCTGCATCGCAACGGAACCCGTCCACACCCCGGCGACACCAGGTAATGAAAACATCGGCCATATACTGCCACAGGTCCTTGTTGGCAAAATCGAGTCTGGTGAGATCCGCCCACACGATTCCCCAGGCCCCCGGCGCATTGATCTGGCCGTCCGGGTCTCGAACCAGCCATTGGGGATGGGTTTCGTGAAGGCTCGCGGCCCATCCGGTGTGGTTGATGGCAATGTCGATAAACACCATGGCCTGACGCTCATGGACGGCATCCACCAGTTCGATGAACTGCTCCAGCGGCGTCGCCCGGGGATCGAATTCAGCCAGGGCCGGATCCACGGCGGTAAAACTGAGGGCGGCATATGGGCTCCCAAACCGCCCCATGCGGGCATACGTGGTGGGGGTGGGATGAATGGGAAGCAACTGGAGTATTCGACACCCCAGTTCCCCGACAATGAAATCCAGTTCTCCGATCAAATCACGAAAGGTTCCCGAAGGCGGGATGACAGTGTAACCGTTTTTGTCCAGATCCTGGATTAGATCTCCATCTGATTCGAAAAAAAAATTGCCCCTCTTGTTCGGTCCGAACTGACGAACAAAGGCATTGTAGATGATATTCGAGCAGCACGCACCCGGAGGCTCTACATTGATGACCACATTGGACCCCTCCGGCCAAATCGGCCGGGTCTCACCTTCCCCCAAAAAAAAACATTTGGCTTGAAAATGCCCGACTTCACACAAGGGAATTGTAATCTTAAAGCTTCGGTCGTCAACCCGCTTCATGGGGATATCGAACCAATCCCGGCCCAATGGCGGCTGGTTCTTGTCCACCGCTTCGATGATTTCCCCCCGGGCAACGTCTGCATGGCCCATATTCGTTCGAAGCCATGCACGCCCCTTTTCCGGTTTGCCAAGGGAGAGTGTAAACGACCGGACATCGCCCCGAAACATGAGAATTCGTATTCCTGGCGCAGGGTCCTGAATGACCCCTATCGATGTGTCCATTGGGCCTCACTATTTCGGTTTAAAGGGGGGAGTTCCAATTGAAGGTTCCTGAAACTCCGTTGAAACGAAATCTCTCCCGAGCGCCGGAAGGCTGAATATAACTTTCCCGATCAGGTAATAAAGCGTAAATATAATTCAATGGAAATTGGGTGTCAAAGGAAAAGGTGCCGGTAAGCAGAGCACCGGCGTTTGGAGTTATCACAGGGAAACGGCGTATTCTCCGCGAATACACGGCCCATTCCGGGGGATCGGTTAAAGGGACAATAATTCTGAGATCTTTTGCTTGAGTTCCTCGGCTGCCAAGTGGCTTTGGACCAGATAGCCGTCCGCTTGGGAAAGTTGACGATCATACAGGTGGGTATCGTGGGCTGTAACGATGAGCACCGGGAGGCTGGGGTCTCGCATTTTTATGTTCCGCAAAACATCCCACACGAGGAAACCTCGCTTAAGATACTGATTCAGTAGGACAATTTGTGGTTTAAAAGATAAAACATTCTCCATGACAGCCTCGATATTATCCGTCGTTGACACAGTATGCCCCTGGTCGGCCAGGGCTTCCCGGCATAGATTTTTGATCCATAGCTGATCATCTATAACAAGTATATTGGCCATTGTTATCACACGAAAACCAAAAGATATTTCTGCCTATTTATTCCCTTCGTTGTATTTTTTTTGCGTTGTCTGGCAAAAAATTAAAATCAAGCACGAAAAAACGAAATAAGGAAAGCACGAAATTTTACCATTTCTTTTTTCGTGTTTTCGTATTTTTGCCAGCCCCATAGGTCCCGCTAAAGCGGGATCGTACTGGGGTGATTTCGCGATGAGGAGTCTTTTTCGTTTCCCGCTTCCGTATTCGTAAAGGAAGGATCTCCCCTTCACTAGAGCCGGGTTGGGTTTGTCTGGGGCAGGAAGAAATGAATTAAAATTCTCTATAATATTTAACACCGATTCCGAAATGAGAGGCGTCTTTTTCGCCCATATCTTTGCACCACTTTACCTGAGCGAGGGATGCGGTTCGAAGGCCCTCGAAGAGGTCCGGATCAGAAGGGGCAAACAGGCAATTTTTTATTTTGAAGAAAATGTTGCTCCCCTCTTTAAACAGAGAATCGGACTCGAAATACATACCATCCCGACTATAGTTGAGCATTTTAGCTTTGCATACATTTTCTTTATTAAAATATGCGCAAACAATGGACGCGTCGCATTTACGTCGATCATCGATTCTTTTTTCCATCTGACATCAAACCTCCGACCCCGAATTTCACAAAATTACTGCCGACGAATATAATCATAATATTCTAATTTTATTACCTATAACGGCCTTTTTCAAAAACTGTTCGTTCAGAATTCGATTTCATCTGATATTTATCAAATTATAATTCTCATTGTCCATAGAGCGGAAGGTTCATTTTAATGGGAGAAATCCCTATGGGGCAGGAACCTGTCCCGGACATCCCCGGGAGATACAAAACGGTTCCCTTGGGCCCGGAAGATTTTCTTGTCCCCTGCAAAATTTTAAAAACGTTTGCCCTGCCAAATGGCAGATCAGATCTTGACAAAACCTGTCAGACCTGAAAATATGCTATTTTTATAACACCATACGGATTTTTCTCTATCAATTTTCATTTCTCATCGGGAAAGGTGTCGAACATGAAATGGTTTCTTTATGCGATTGCGTTGATCTGGATTGGAAGCGGTGCCTGGATGATTCTTTATTCACATGAATCCAGGAAGGTGTTCAAACAATTGGTCAAAAATATTGATCGTAGAATTCTCTGTGCGTTACCGGCCGTCATCGGAATTCTGCTCTTAGTTTCGGCAGCATGGGCCCGTCAGTCTTGGATGATAAGGCTTTTTGGAATTTTGGCCCTATTGAAAGGGGGGTTTATATTCTGGAACCCGAACAATCTGTATGATAAAATTACCGACTGGTACTTAAACTCGGTATCTGATCAAACCTACAGATTTTTTGGGATTATTACCTTAATTCTTGGAACGGCAATTCTTTCCTGGATTATTTAGACAATAAGGAGCAACACACTATGGCACTCACAAAAGCTCAAATCATCGAAGAAATCAGCAACCGAAACGGATTCACCATGAAGAAGTCCACCGACTTGGTGGAATCCCTTTTGGAAATCCTCAAAGACACCCTTGCATCCGGCGACGATGTCCTGATCAGTGGATTTGGAAAATTCTGCGTAAAGGACAAGGACTCGCGACGGGGCAGAAATCCAGCAACCGGCGAAGATATGATGCTCTCGGCAAGAAAGGTAGTCACCTTTAAATGTTCGGCCAGTCTGAGGGATGAAATTAATACATAAAAGGCTTGTGAAAATTCATCTGTATCTGGGGAATTTACAGCCATTTAAATACGGTTAATATTTCTCCCGGTATTTTGACCATGGATTAGAGTTTTAATATCTTTGACAAACAGCGACCCGCAAAATAAATCACGACCGCCCACAGCAGACTGTTCGTAAACATGGGTATGAATATCAATTTTCCCGGAAACCATTGCCTTGAATAGAGTGAAAGCGAAATAATCGGGAAATATAACACCTTTGTTATCCAGATCATAATCTTGACCCACACGGACATCTCCCCGTTAAAAGCATTCCCCGATGTGCCGGCCAACCCTATGGCCACCACTGTTTTGCAGACACCCAAATGAACCAGGGCAATGATAAAAATCAGAATAATTTTTTTGGTCAACTGTTTCATATAATCATTAAATTTCAGTATAAAGGTTTCTCCGGATCAATCTCCATCGTTTCTCCATTGTCGATGTTTTTCCTTACATGACGGGACTATCTCATAAATCATATTTTTTTTCAATGCGATTGCCTTACCCTTTAGTGAATCATGGTTTTGCTTGACATTCCGGGGAACTGCGATAAACTCAAAGCAGTGCTCGGCCGTACAAAAAATTTTTTAGTAGGGCCCGATTACTTTCTACCTAATTTGAGCGAATGAAAGGGAGGGAACCATGGACAAACTCTTGAGAATCAACATGGGGATGGACGGTGGACCGAAAGCCAGTGAAGAACCCCTGGGCGACTACGCCGGTTTGGCCGGCCGCGGTATGAC
>JAHECI010000297.1 GCA_024641825.1 Desulfobacterales bacterium
CGGACTTTTCAAGCGTACGTGGCGGTATACCCTTTTGGGAAAAATAGTTTAACAAATGATTCCAGCCGTCCTTGGCATATCCAAGACAAAAGGTGTCGATGGTTTTTCGGCTCAGCCCTCGCTTCTCTATATATGCCATGGCGTGCTTTCCCGAAGGACCTCTAATTAGTTCTTTATGAAAAAAATCCATCGCTTGTCTATTTACAGAGAGCAGGGTTTCCTTTTCGTTGATCCGCCTTTTTTGTTCTGGAGACAGGGTTCGAGTGGGGATTTGAATTCCATATCTTCTGGCGAGCATCAACACAGCATCGGGAAATAAAATACCATCGCGCTTCATAATAAAACTAAAAACATTTCCGCCGGTGGCACAACCAAAGCAATAAAAGATCTGTTTTTGAGGACTTACGGTAAAAGAAGGGGTTTTTTCCGAATGAAAAGGACAGAGTCCAACAAAGTTTTTTCCGGCCTTTTTCAGATATACGACATCCGAAACGACCTCCACAATATCCGCCGCATTTTTAATTTCTAAAACTTTATCTTCAGGAATATAAACTGACAAAAAGACTAACCTCCATCAATGAATGGAATGACTGACAAATCCGGAACTAATAATGATGGGAGGACTTAAACAGGATGAAGCCTTAAAACGTTAAATATGAACTCAGGTTGATATATTTGAAGATCTTTATCTTTTCCAGGGACGGTTTTCATTGAAAAGCCAATTTCTAAAGAATTTCTAAAAAGTCTTTGGGAGCCAAAGCGTCGATTATGTTCACGGATCAAGCAAAAATAACGTTTCACTGAACCGCAGCGAATAAACCCTTAATATTTTAACCTGAAATAGTAACTATTAAATTTTGTTTTGTCAAGAAATTAGTCTTTTATCTAATCCCTTGGAGCTCCCTTTCGCCGTGCAAGGCGGAATTTACACTCCGGATAAACAGAAAAGACCGATGGGTTTCACCCCGATGGAATATAAGTTGACCATGCATTCCATGGGGCCTCGATGAATCGTGATCTCCACAATTTCCAACAGGCGGGGTAAATTTCACTTCAAAATCTTGTGGAGTATCCCTTTGGTGTTGCCTATCAAATGCCCCTATTGGCAGGACGCGTTATTTTCGTTTTTTCAGAACCTCGATGGCTTCCCGAAGGTTCAAGCTGCCGCTGTAGAGCGCCCTGCCGGTAATAACGCCGACAACTCCGACGGATTCTAATGGTATTAGGTTTCGAATATCTTCTATGGAAGAAATGCCGCCTGAAGCGACCACCGGTATGTTAACGGCTTCGGCCAATCTCCGGGTTTCCTCAATGTTCGGTCCGGTCTCCATCCCATCCCTGTGAATATCCGTAAAATTGATGGCGGCAACGCCGCTGTCTTCGAATTGGATTGCAAGATCGACAGCTTTTATTTGCGTTGTCTTTGTCCATCCTTCAATGGCAACCATTCCGTTTCTAGCATCGATCCCTACAACAATTTGTCCGGGAAATTCTTTGCATGCATCCTTGACGAGTTTCGGGTTTCGAATGGCTTCAGTCCCGATAATAACCCTTTTGACGCCGATTTCGAGGAACATCCTGATGGTGCTTTGGTTCCGGATGCCCCCCCCTACCTGTATATGGGCATCGACACTATTTATGATTTTTGTTATTGATTCGAGATTTTGAGGACTTTTTTCAATGGCGCCGTCGAGATCGACGACATGAATAATTCCAGCACCTTCATCCGCCCATCTCTTCGCCATGGCAGCGGGATCATCGGAAAAAACGGTCTCCGAATCCATTTTCCCCTGAAAAAGCCGCACACATTTTCCATTTTTTATATCGACTGCGGGTATAACATCCATAGTTCTATTGATTCTTTAAATCCATGGCTGAAGCGGGAAAGGTGTCAAGGATACCCTCAAGACCGGATACGGCAAGTTCCTTTGCCGTAATCCACCGGCCCCGTCTGCGTAAAAAGGTACCCAGTTGATAAAGATCTTCAAACAGTGACTGCTGGGTTTCGTCAAATTTACCGCTCCACAACAAACGCCCATTATTTACACCGATAAGGTGAATATCAAATGCCACAGAGGCGGGAACCTCGACGGAATATTGCGTGCCGATGCGCTCCCTGAAACGATAAAGATGCCCAACGATTACGGCATCGGCATCCAGATTGCGTCCTGTTTCAAGCCACAAATCCGGTTCAGACACACTATTATTATTTTTTGCCCGCAAGCCTGACATAACGCCTCGGGCCTGGCTGGCGGGTATGAGTTCAAAATCTTTTTGCGCTTCGAGTAAAATGAACACCTGATCCGTCAGGATCCGGGTGGCGTTTTCAGGTACCGGGCCGGTCATGAAAACTTTGCCGCAGACCGGACAGCGGGCATCAACATTTTGTCCGTACACGCCGGCCATATCCTCAAAGGGGAAAATGAGGATTTTTTTAACATCCAACGGCATGGGAGGCCTTTCTTTGACAGCAGAATTGTTTGCACATGCCGACACAAGAAATAATGCCGTCAAAAGAAAAGCACAAAAAATTTTCGGGGTGTTATCTGGAGCAGTTTTTTTAAGCATGTCGCCTTTTCAGGGTGATTCCTCTGTCAAAATTTCTAACCGCATGAAGATATTTTTATATTTACAAGGTGCCCTTTGTCGAATGAATATCTTTTATCCGCACGTCCATAGAAGCGGCCTGGTCCAACGCCCTTCCGGCAGCTTTAAAAATCGATTCATTGATATGATGCTCGTTTTCACCGTAATAAACATTGACATGAAAATTCAACCCACATCGATTTGAGAATGCCCTAAAAAACTCCTTGGTCAGCGAGGTGAAAGTGTCCCCGTCAATGTTCGTTTTTGACGGGACATTGTAAACCAGAAAAGGACGTTTGGACAAATCAACGGCAACAGAAGCAAGAGCATCATCCATGGGTGTAACGGCATGACCAAATCGACGTATGCCTTTTCTATCACCAAGCGCCATGTTAAACGCATCCCCAATGACAAGACCGGCATCTTCTATGGTGTGATGATAATCGACATCAATGTCCCCCGTTGCATCAACGGAGAGGTCAAAAAAGCCGTGAACTGCAAAAAGTGTGAGCATGTGATCATAAAAAGGTATCCCTGTAGATATCTTGACTTTTCCACTTCCGTCCAAATTTAGCTTCACACCAATTTTGGTTTCTTTGGTCTCCCGATTAATTTCAGCCGTGCGTTTCATAATATAATGGGTCCTTACTTTTTGAGCGTCGTCGCGTTGCCTGGATGTTACCGTGATGTCCCGACGGAGGGCAAATAAATTTCCCTCGATTGGGGTCATGGTAAAATTAAAACCTAAGTTGAACGATTGTTGAGTTTGCCGATCGTAAGATCCCGCACAATCGGGGAGATGCAAGGCATGAGACATGCAGCCGTAGTGTGCTACTGCAAATGTCTCATAACACCGCAGATTCTGTAAACTCGGCAAGCCCGAAGGGTTTCAAATTGTGACAATTTTGTTTGGATTCCTATCTACCGGGCCGATGATGGTGTTTAATCCTTTACAACACCATAAAATTTCAAAAAAATTATATTTATAATACACTGGCGCAATTTGAAACGCTCAATTTAGGTAAAAGAAAGAAATGCCAATTCCCTGTCCAAGATTCTTGCACTATACCAGTTTCACCAAAAAAAACAACTGATCAATTAAAAAGATCCCATGGAAAAAAATAAGGACTTGGAGATAGAACCGCCAAGTCCTCGATTTTCTCGGTATGGAGATGAAGGGATTTGAACCCTCGACCTCGGCGTTGCGAACGCCGCGCTCTCCCAGCTGAGCTACATCCCCACAGAATTTTTTTTGCACCATATCAAGTTGAAAGAATGCAGTCAATTCAAAAAATTCTGCAAAGAACCTTTCATCGACCTGAATGCCCAAAATTATTCAAAGTAAACGCGTTTGAACCCCAATAAAGAGAGAACGCTCCACGACGGCGCATATTCTCTTTCCAACCGACTGGAACTTGTGCCTGAGCACCCGTAAGCCCGAGCCGTGCCAGCGTTGTAAAGAACATTTCTTCCATAAAATGTCCGCTGGATGTTTCACACCACAATTTCATTCGGCTCGGCCTAACGCGTCCTAAATTCCCTTTAAACAATCATTCGGTTTCCAAGAGAAACACACCGTCGCTCCGCTGTAGCGAAATCATATGCGTTCACCGTGTAAATTTATTTGACGAGTATCGATATTTTTTAATATAAGGAAAAACCTTGGCGCAATGTTTTGGGATGAAATCTTCAATTTCTGTTGCAACCCATAATATCGCGCCAAAATCTTCAATAAAAGGAAAAA